>NZ_JBHGXH010000140.1:0-11053 GCF_041936445.1 Candidatus Darwinibacter acetoxidans
GTCAGTAGGCTTTCATCGAATACTGCATACATAAGAAGATCTCACCTCTGAGTACTTAGTACTCGTCGCTGGACAGCAACGGTGGGATCTTCTTCTATTTTTTTGGAGCCAACTCCTGTCCTACAGTAACTTTATACTAGCGACTAGTTTGAAGCCTCGAAAACAGGTATAATGGACAGTAAGAGAAGGGGGGATGCCGGTGAACATACCACGCCGCTATTGGCGCAATCTGGATTGGCCTTTGATCCTCGCGGTGCTCTGCCTGACGGCCATCGGGATGGTAGTCATCTATTCTGCCTCCTATTCCCAGCTGGAGGCGGCCAACCTCAGCCCCTTCTATTATGTCCGCCGGCAGGCCCTGGCTTTCGGCCTGGGGCTGGTTCTCGCTATCGTGATCATCTCCCTGGACTACCGAACCTGGAAACCCTGGTCGCGCCTTATCTACCTGGCCACCATACTGCTTTTGGGCACCGTGCTCATCTTTGGCCATGCCGTCTTTGGCTCCCAGCGCTGGGTGCGCCTGGGGCCCTTGAGCCTTCAGCCTTCCGAGCTGGCCAAAATCACCTTGGTTCTGGCCTTGGCCAAGCTCTTTGAAAAGGAAGAAAACGGTCAAAGCGTCAAGGGCGTGGTGCAGGCGGCCCTGCTTACCCTGATTCCCATGGCCCTGATCATCGTCCAGCCCGACCTGGGCACTGCGGTCATCTTTGTGGGCCTGTTCTTCACCATGTGGTATGTGGGCAACGCCAGGCTGAAAACCCTGCTCATTGCCGGACTGGTCCTGGTGGTTGTCGCCGCCGGGTTGATCGTGGCCTCCCTGAATGGCTGGCTCAGCATCATCAAACCTTACCAGCTTACCCGCCTTTTGGTTTTTCTCAATCCGTACGCGGACCGGGACGGTGCGGGCTGGAACGTGATCCAGTCCATCATTGCCATCGGCTCCGGAGGCTTTTTGGGCAAGGGCATCAGGGGCGGAACCCAAAGCTCCCTGCACTTTCTCCCGGCCAACCACACCGATTTCGTTTTTTCAGTTATCGCGGAAGAGTTCGGGTTTTTGGGCGCCCTGGTCGTGGTCGGCCTCTTTCTGCTTGTGATCTGGCGGGGCCTGCGCATCGCGGCTGTAGCCAAAGACACCTACGGAACCCTCCTGGCCGCCGGGGCCACCAGCATTTTCTTCTTCCACTTGATCATCAACGTGGGGATGGCCCTGGGCATGATGCCCGTCACCGGCCTGCCCCTCCCCTTCATCACCGCCGGGGGCAGCACCATGATTACCAGCCTCATGGCCGTGGCCATCATCCTCAACGTGGGCCTGCGGCGCAGCAAGATCATGTTTTAGCTCCAGAGCCATCAGAAGCAGCGGCGTGGAGCCGAAGCTGATGCAGGTGGCGGCGGCCACCACCCCAGAATCGTTGAATACCAGAGCGGCAACAGCTCCCACCACCACCCCTCCGATCCCCTTAAGGGCCTGGGGGTGGTTTTTTCTCAGCCAGGCAATGAACTTGGACGGCCAGATGAAGCTGGCGGCCAGCACAGCCAAGGTGGCCAGCAGGGCCCTGCTCCAGATGCTGTAGCGCAGGAGCCTTAGGTTCATCTCCACTTTGCGCCGGACGATCATTAGCAGTGCCTCCCAGCCGTCCCGGCGGAACAGTTCCGCGGTTTGACCGAAGTGGGACTGCTGGGCCGAGGGATTGGCCTGGTCCAGGAAAGCGAATAGGCCCAAAACCAAGCAGGCGCCGAGGATCAGCATCAGCCCGGAGAGCCGGCTCACCCGGCCCCGGCTGAAGGCCAGCCAGACTGTGCCAAAACCGAACACGGCGCTCACCGCTCCCCCTGCGTTGGTGCCCAGGCTGGGGGCCCCGATGAGCAGGAGCAAGCCCGCGAACAGCAAAAACCCCAGGGCTTGGTGCATCCGGGATGAGGAGGCCTTTTTTCCGGCCCAAAGGGCCCAGGCCAGGATGCTGGATCCCACCAAAACCCCCATGTATTCGTTGCCGATACCGTAAAAGCGGGCGCCTCCCACCGGATCGTAACCCAAGGGAGAATAGCGCATGAGCCAGCTGCCCGCCAGGATATCCCCGCTTAAGGCCGCGGCGGTGGCCAGGGCAACCACTGCCGCCCAAAAGAGCGGCCGGTGATGTCTCAGACCCAGCAGCACCACCGCCAGAACCAAACCGAGGGAAAAGGCTGAAGCGGCACCCCAAAAGAGCAGGGCCAGCGGCAGGGAGAGCAGGGCCAAAAGCGCGGCCTGCAAGCCCCGCAGTGCCCCGCCCGCCAGGGGCGGGTTGAGCACCGAGCAGAGGAGCACAGCTGTGTAGATGGCGATCTGGCCCAGAACCAGCAAACG
Organism: Candidatus Darwinibacter acetoxidans; assembly: GCF_041936445.1. Lineage (NCBI taxonomy): Bacteria > Bacillati > Bacillota > Clostridia > Candidatus Darwinibacteriales > Candidatus Darwinibacteriaceae > Candidatus Darwinibacter > Candidatus Darwinibacter acetoxidans. Next base: position 2,345 of record NZ_JBHGXH010000140.1, read on the forward strand.
CAGAATCAGGCCCCGCCAGCGGGAGAGAACCTCGATCCTAACGGCCACCGCATCCAGGCGCTCCGGCGCATGTTCGCTTGGCTCCACCCAGGCGGCCCGGCCGATAAAGGGGTGGTTGTGGGAGAGCCCCAAAAGCTCCAAAACAGTGGGGGCCACGTCCATGTTGGTGATGATGCCCGGCCAGCGGGTGGTGGCCGAAGTCAACAGCCCCTCCTCCAAGCCCAGGCAGAAAACGGGTGAGAGCCATTTCCCTTCCCGGGCAGCCTGTTCACCGGGGTAGGGGCTGAGCAGGAGGATCACCGCCCCCTCCGGCCGCCGCGCCGCGAGCTCCTCAACGAAACGGCCCGCCTCTGCCACCATCACCGCACGGGCCACCTCCCGCTGCTCCGGCAGGAGCAGCTCCCGGTAGCGGTCGAAGCGGAGGGGATCCCCCAAATCCGCCACCACCACCCGTTCCTCCGCGGCCAGGATTTCCTGGGCCAAGCGGGCATAGTCGGTACGCACACCAAAGGGGTAGCGGGGATCCACACTGGTCAGCTCCTCCTCAAGCCGCCCGTGCCAGATGCGCCCTAGGCGGTCCATCCCCACCAGGGCCGCGCTGCCGCTGCCTAAGACCTTCAGCTGTTCCCCGGCTTCCAGTACCGCACTGCCCAGGGCGCCAGGTTCCACCTGGTACGACACCGTCTGGGCCTGGCGGATGAGGGCGATCTCCGGCTGGACGTAGCTGCCGGGATCCACGCCCGTATGCAGCCTGTAGAGGTACTCAGCCGCCTCCCGCGGCAGGAACTCCGCGGCATCGGGCCAGCCCACGGCCCTGGCCCCGGCCCCCAGGCTTAAGTAGGCTCCAGTTAGGCTGTCACCTCCTCCAGAGCGCGTGTTCATTAGGCCCCAGGCGGCAGGACCCTCGAACTGGAGATGGCGGGCATCTTCCCAGGTCAAACCGTGCCAGAGCAGCACGATCACCCGGTCCACCGGCGGGTCTTGAGCAGCCGCCCCCGGAGCCCACAGGCAGAAAAGGGCTAAAGCCACCCCCAGGACCATCCGGGTCCGCCCAGGTCTCATGTGATCATACCTTCGTAAAGCGCCCTGGTGCAGCGGACCATGCGCTCCGCGCCGAAGAAAGTCTCTACCCTCTCCCGGTTAAATGCCCCCATGGCCCGGGCCTTAACCGGATCTTTGAGCACATGGAGCAGGGCAGCAGCCCAGTCAGGCACGCTGCCAGGCAGAACCAAAAGCCCCCCTTTGCCCGGCACCACCGCCTCCCGCAGGGCGGGCAGGTCCGAGACCACCACCGGCAGCCGGCTGGCCATGGCTTCCAGCACGCTTAGGCTGAACCCCTCGCTCAAGGTGGGCAGAGCAAAACAGTCCCAGCCCGCCATCAGGCTGGGTACATCATCCCGCCAGCCCAAAAAGCGCACCCGTCCCTCCAGTCCCAGGCGCTTGCTGTAAGCTTCCAGCCTGGCCCGTTCCGGGCCATCCCCCACCACCACCAAGTGCAGCCGGGGCAGGATTTTGGCCACCAGGGACACCGCCTCCAGGAGGGTTTTCACACCCTTGCCGGGGATCAGGCGGGCCACGGTGCCCACCACCTGGTCTTCCTCGGAAAGGGCCAGGGACTGGCGGGACATTTCCCCGGGATAGTGCCCGAACTCGCTGGAGCAGATGCCGTTGTAGATGGTGAGCACCTTGCTTTCCGGGACGTAGCGGAGAATCTGGGCCCGCACCGCGTCGGAGACGCTGATAATGGTGCTCATACCGCTGAAGAGCCAGCGCTGGACCAGGTTGGAAGCCCAGCCCAGGAAGGGCGATGGGCTTTGGGGCAGAGAGTTATGGGCAGTGAACACAAAGTGGGGGTGCCTTTTGGGGGTCAATGCCGCGGCAGTAATCAGGGCCGCCTTCAGGCCGTGGGCATGTACAATTTGGGCCTTTTCCTCCTTAAGGATGCGCTTCAGCCTGCGCACGGCCGCCCAGTCCTGTCGGGGACAGAGGCCATCAACCAGCTCCAGCTGGATAAAGCGCCTCCCGGGCAGCAGATCCTTCAGGGACGCCGGGGCCGCCACCACAATTTCCCAATCCTGCAGCCCCGCTGAGAGCTGTCTTAGATGGTGCATAATACCGCCTTCGGCGGGCCTAACCACCCAGACCACCTTCATCCAGTCTTCCCCCCTGCTGTTCTCTCATTTATTGTGATCAAAATGAATCAATCAATGCAGGGAATGCTAAGGGGGAAAGGGGAGATTCTGTGCGCAGACGACTCATGTTGGCGGCCTTGGTTTTGGGTCTCGTGCTGCTGGCCGGAAGGTTTCTGGCCACTCCGAGAAAAAGCTCTCCCGCTCCGGCCCGGGAGATCGTCTTTACCCGGGAAGCAGCGCCGGCTCCCTATTCGGCAGCGGAGGGGCCCGCGGCGGAACTGCAGAGCCTCCTGGACAGCGTTTCCCAGGCTGCCCTGGCGGGGGACTGGCAGAAGGCTGCCCGGACCGTGCAGGATCTGCAGCGCCGCTGGGAAACTCTGCAGCCGCTAAGTGGCGGCGGACTGCAGATGGAAGAGGAGATTGCATCGCACCTCCAGGCTCTGCAGCAGGCGGTTTGGGCCAGGAACCAGCAAGCCGTCCTGCAGGCGGGTGGAGAGCTCACCAAGCTTCTGGGAAGGCTCAAAGCCTAACGAGCGGGCAGGGCCCCACCCTTCTTTTTTGCTTGCAAAATATCTGCCGGGAGCTTAAAATAATAGGCGGATGTATGTTTAGGGTGGGGATGTAGCTCAGCTGGGAGAGCGCCACGTTCGCAACGTGGAAGTCGAGGGTTCGAGTCCCTTCATCTCCACCATTTTAGTTGCAGGAAGCGAAAAGAGGTGCTGTGGCGACGTGGCTGAACGTCGTACAGCACCTCTAGTAGTTTTACCGGCAGTTGACCACCTGCTACCTGCTACCCTCGCCCCCTGCTCAGCCTGGTCCTTCTGGATTCTCCGTGCCCTGCTGCGGCGTGGCGCTGCGGGCGCGCCGCTGGGCTTCCTGCTGGCGGCTGGCCAATTCCTCGCCTGTTTCATAGAGATGATTGGCGTTGACCAGTCCGGAAGCTTTTTTGCCCTGGGATTTTTTCTGCGGCTGCTTCTGCTTCTTCTTGTCCTGCGACAAAGTCTCCAGCACCTCCTTCTGCACCTAGTATGGACGAAGGAGTTTCGATTTATAATGGCGAATTGCACAGGGAGAAGTTGCTGAGGAGGCAGGACATGAGCATAGCCATCATTGCCAATCCCCTGGCGGGCAGAGGTCGCGGACGAAAAGTGGCCCAGCAGGTGCAGGAACTGCTCAAGGCGCAGAATGCGGACTTCGAAATGGTCTGGACGGAATACGCAGGCCACGCTGTGGAACTAGCAGATCGAGCCAGTGAAAAACATCCGGTGGTAGCCGCCTTGGGAGGCGATGGTACCGTTAGGGAGGTGCTCACAGCCATCTGGCAGAAACCCGCAGCTCTGGGCGTGATTCCCGGCGGGACAGGCAATGACTATGCTCGCGGCCTGGGTATTCCCAGGGATACCGAAAGCGCCCTGCAAGTCCTCTTGGAGGGGGCCACAGGACCGCTTGATGTGGGCCTGGAACACGAAAATGTCTTCGGCCAGTTGGCCTGCATCGGGTTTGCCGTGGATGTGATCATGCATGTGAACGCCCATCGCGATGGACTGATCAAAGGCTCGCCGGCCTTCCTGGTGGGCGTGGCCTCCACCCTGCGCCATCTGCGCAGCTACCAGGTGCGCATCAAAGTAGATGACACGGTTCTGGAAAAGGATGCGGTGGGCATCTTCGTGATGAACATGCCCTATGGGGGCGGAGGGATGAAGTTTGCCCCCCATGCCCGCTACGACAGCGGTGAGTTCCACGTACTCATCGTGGAGAAGCTCTCCAGATGGAATCTAGCCATGACGCTGCCCAAGGTTTACTCCGGGAATCACCTGGACCATCCCGCCGTTTCCATCGTCAGCGGCCGGGAAGTGAGCATCGAGGGCCAGAGCCTGCCCATCATGCTCGATGGGGATGTCTTTCCCGCCAGGCCCATCCAGGCCACGATCAAACCCCGAGCAGCAAAGGTGGTTATACCAAAAGCCCCGGCCTGAGCCGGGGCTTCAGACTGTCGAAAAAGGGTGCTCTCCTGCTGCAGGAAAGCACTCTTTTGGTGAATCTTAGGCGGCAAATGTGGTGTAGATTTGATGAAAAAAAGGGCCTCTGAAGGCCCATAGCGCAAGTCTTTTCAGATTCATCGCAGCGAACTTAAGCTTAACCCAATTCGTTACCCGGGCTAAGCCTCTGTGGAATGTGTATCTCATGCCATGTTTCTCTTTGGCATCCGCGAATACCCGCTCTATCGTTTCGCTACGCAGGCTGTAGCTCTCTTTACCTGCCGGGGAATGGCGGAAGTCTTCTGCTTGCTCAATGTAGTCTTCCCAAATATGCTTGGTTACTGTCTTTTGATGGTTCCTGCTTTTCGTGCATCTGGCAAGGTCAGGACACGATGCGCAAATGGCAGGGTTGCTTGTGAAGATTCGGTAGCCTTTCCGATCTGTAGTGCGATATGGTAAAACCTGATTATGAGGGCAGATAACGCAATTGTAGTACTCATCGTAGACAAATTCGTGGGGTCGGAACATTCCCTTTTTTCCCCCAGGGCGCTTGTAGGGCATGGACGGATTGCGCCCATCATCGATTATCTTTTTGCAGATCCACACGTTCTTGTACGCTGCATCCAAGACCAGGGTTTCAATTTCGGGGAACCGCTCCACCGTTCGGCCATAGAGGGGATCAAAAGCAACGCTGTCGTGGACGTTTCCGGGAGTAACAGTAACGTCCAACACAAAGCCCCTTCTGTCACAGGCAACGTGAGTCGTGTACGCAAAAGCACGCTCGTGTTCACCCTTATGGAACATCCCACTATCCGGATCCGTTGTGGACTTCGTAACAGTGATCTCCTCATCTTGCTCCTTGAGCTTCAGAGGTTTCTTACCATTGGCTATGCGATCTTGGTTGATCTCCTCGCGCAATTGCTCATCGTAGATTCTAGCGGCTCGTTTGGCCTGTTCTTTCGTGTACTTCTTCCGATTAGCATTGGCTTTGACATGAGTAGCGTCGATAAACACTACCGATGGGTCAATGCAACCGTGAACTACAGCCTCTTCTAGAATCCAGGAAAATACCTGCTCGAATACTTCGCTGGGAAAACGCGTGGCAAAAGCATAGCTGACGGTGGAGAAATGGGGAACCTTAGTGGTCAGATCAAAGCCTAGAAACCACCTGTAAGCGACATTAACGTTAATTTCTTCCACCGTTCTGCGCAGAGAAGGAATACCAAACAGATGTTGGATAAAGACCATTTTGAACAGCACAACCGGATCGACCGCAGGCCGGCCATTATCCGGGCAATAGTATTGCTCCACAAAACCGTAAATGCGGTCAAAGTTGATGACTCGATCGACTTTCCTCAGAAGGTGCTCCTCTGGAACCAGCATGTCCACGTCAACCATCTGGATCTGATTTCTTCTGTTACCTGCTTTGTCAAGCATTCCCATCACCATATCGATTTTAGCATAAACCAAGAACCCCCGCGATCCATAAACCATGGAAAACGCAGGGGTTTTTCGACAGTCTGAGACCGCCTAGAGCGGTCTTTTTCTGTGTTGGGCAGGAATTGGCGGAAAACCGTCCAATAACGGGTGTGAAACGAGGTGCTGCTGTGAAAAAAGTCGTGTTTACCATCCTCATCGTAAGCCTCGCCATCGGACTGCCTTTCATGGTGTTGGATTTTCTGTACAAGGGTGCCAAGGAGTTCAGGGTCCCTGAGGAGCTGGAGAAGCTGGTTGTGGATCTGGGCACTGGGGAGCGGGACGGCGAACTGCTTTTGGAGCGCTACTTGCCGGTTCCTTCCACGGTGGAGCTTTTCTTCCAGTCCAACACCGAGGGCCCAAAACACCTGAGACTCAAGAGTGAAGGGGAAATGCTGGGCCGGACAACCCCTGAGGTCGGGTTTGTGGTGGGGCGCTACACCGGGACCCAATCCGCCTCTGCCAGCCTGGTGCTGGCCCCGGGCCGGTATGCCCTGTACCTCACCAGCGGCAAGGAAGAGGGACAGCTCATCGTAGGTTACAGGGAAATCCCCATTGACCAAGCAGAGTTTGCCCGGCTCTCCAAGATCCATGGGGGCGATCTGAACAACCCGCCTTCTGGCTACAAGGAAGTCTATTCCGCCCATCTCGCTGGGCTGGATGCGCACGATGAGGCGATCTACACCATCTCCACGGAAAAGGCTCTAGATCTGGGACTCTCCATCTACACCTCGGCGCAGCAGGGAACTGTGAGCGTCGACTTCGTGGGAAGCACCTTTCGCTTCCGGGGTCTGGTCAGCACGGAACACAGGATGTGCGATCAGCTGGAGCTGACCCTACCCCGAGGCGAGTACCAGGTCAAACTGTCCTGCCAGGAAGCGGACGGACAGCTGTACGTGTTCCTCAAGGAGGGGCCCTAAATGAAAAAAAGCCAGGCGCCAAACACAGCGCAGGCCAACAAGCTTTTCTTCCTCACGGTTCTGCTCACCATCGCAGGTACTGCCATATTCGGAACCAGGCTGGGCATGGGCACAAACCTTTGGTTCAACGAGTTCCTCTACATCCTGCTCCCTCCCCTCCTCCTGGCCAGGCTGAGGGGATGGTCCCTGGAAGAGGTGTTCAAGTTCAGGGGCACCTCAGCGAAGAACTACTTCCTCAGTGTGCTGGCGGGAGTGAGCCTGTGGGCCTTCGCTTCTTACTTCGCCAACATGACCCGGCTCTTCCTGGACAGCACCTTCGGCCCGGTGAACCTAACTGAGGGCATCAACTCCTTGGAATCTTCCCTGTACCAGATCGTCCTCTTTCTAGTGGGTACGGTTGTGCTTGCCCCCATCTGCGAGGAGATCTTCTTCCGGGGGTTCGTCCAGGCTGCTTACGGAAGGTACAGTCCGAAATATGGTTATGTGATCACCGCTGTTCTCTTCGGTGCCTACCACATCCTCAACGGCTTAAGCGATGTTCTGCCGGCCATGATCCTGGGGGCAGCCATGGGATACTTGGTCTATGTAACCGGCTCCCTCGCGGCCAGCATGCTCTTTCACGCCACAGCGAACCTGTCTGCAGTGCTCTCCGGGCTGTTCAAGGGCAGCATAAGCCCTTACCCTGCAGGCTGGGTGCACCTGGGAGCAGCAGCCGCCTTGTTTCTGGCAGTGCTTACCCTCTCTCAAGTGGAAGGGGAGCCAGAACCGGAGCAGAAGGAGCCACTGGGAGGGGTGCTGTTCCTGGTGCTAACTGCCCTGCTCTTTACGGCCGCGGGCGTGGTCGAAATCCTGGCTAGGATGGGACGTCTATCCTTCTAACGCCCCATCCTGGGGGATACTGCATGTGTGACGCGGGGAAAACTACCGCAGCCTGCGCCGTTCTACCCAGCCTTTGGGGTGAAGCGGTAGATCACGAACTTCCCGTAGGGATCCTGAGCACCGGGGACGCGGATCTTGTTGATCTTCCGGAAGGAATGCTTCCTAACGGCCTGTTTGTACTCGGGTAGAGGGTAGTACAAGATCAAATCGATCTCCCGGGGGTGTTTCTCCAGGGAGGCTGCAATATTGCGCAGCACCTTTTCAAACACACGGCTGGAGAAGGGGTTGAAGAAATAAAAGCAGGAGTCCTGCGGCTTGACCACATAGTGCTCGGCTAAGCCGTATTTGAGGCGGATGGGGGCCTTGATGTGGCGTGCTTTTTCCCTGTACCTCCGCTTATTCTCCAATGCCTCCATGTAGGTTTTATCGTTGGCCTCAATGCCCACAACGGGCACCTGAAACCGCCGGTGGATGTAGAAGACCACCCGCCCCCTGCCGCAGCCAAAATCCACGACCCGGCCGGTTCTTCCCAGGCGGTAGGACTGAAACAGTGCCTCCATTCCCCGATAGGGAGTGGCTTCGTAGCGGTTGTACAGGCTGGTGTTGTCCCATTCCCTAAGGCCTGTGGTCTTAATCCCTAGGTCACGGTCATACTTTTTTGCACTCAATCCAATACCCTTTCTACAGATTTCATTCCTCCCTTTCCATATTCGCCATAAGACCCCCGATGCCCTTTTCCCAGGTAGAGGGGCTACTGCTCAACTTAAGCCTCTGTTGGTCAGCAGCTGCACAGCGACCTCAGCAGGGGCAATCATCTTATCGTGATCTCGACATTGCACCCCCAGTTCCGTCCGGGACCGCCACCTGTGATCTCCAACACTCTGCAAGTAACCTTTCTGCCCGCTTTCATGTACTTCACTATGTCTCTGGCAAGCTCACTGCGAAGATGGCCGAGCTGTTGGTTCCTTCTGCCATACACGGCCACCGCATCAGGGTAGTCCCTGATCGGCTGATGCCTCAGGATCAAAACGTCGCCGGGCTTGTGGCGAGATACTATCTTCTGTCTGTCCGTTCCGTCTTCATTCTTGAACGTGACCCCCACCACTTTGGTTCGGATAGTCTTGGGCTTTTTGGGCTTCCTCTCCTTCTTGGCTGTTGCGTTTTTCCTAGAATCCACGCCACCGGCCTCACCCTTGCGTTTTCGCCGGAATATCCCCCGAAAGTGCAATTGCAGCGCCCCCTCTCGCTGAGAAGCTCACCTCTTGGGCTTAGCCCCTCTTTTCCATGCTTTTCTCCATTTTTTGCTAAATGCCTGCCGCGCCG
>NZ_JBHGXH010000141.1:0-2436 GCF_041936445.1 Candidatus Darwinibacter acetoxidans
AACCAATTCTCAGGCGACGACGGTGTGTTCATAGGCGACTGCATATACAGTACAGGCGAAATCCGGGAAAATGATTTTCAAGTTGAAGATATTGCCCTGGATTTTGGTTACATTGAGAGTTCAAATGTTACTATATACGGCAACACAATCACCTTAGAGCATGATAACGGTGATCTATACGGCATTCAATGCCCCGTCGTCAGCGGAGAAATAAACATTGAGAACAACTTGATCCTGTTAAAGGAAAGCTATGCCGATGTTGATGGAGCAATAGGAATTTTAATTGAAGTAGAGGGTGAAGGATACGCTACTTACTCGATAAACGGCAACGCGGATATAAACAAGGGGGACGAGAACGACGAGGCAGCGATAAACAAGAAGGACAAGAAGTCCTCCGGATTGAACGGCAGGAAAGACAGGAAATTTAAAGTAATGGAAGGGCCCGCGTCTGGCGGCGGTGCAGATATAAACGTCCAGGGCAACAAGCTGTCAGGATGGAACTACGGAATCTACCTCTATATTGAAGAGGAAGGGGAGGATTCCCTCCGCGCCGATATTCAGGCAAATGTTTTCCTGGAAAATGAGCACGGCCTCTGCATAAATGCTGCGCTCAGCAACCCCGATTCGGCAGTGAATATCTTCAACAATCTCTTCCATCTCAATGAGCACGGCATCATGGTCGACGACCTCACCGGGGCTTCCGCCGGTGCCGTGACCGCCTTCTTAAACAGCTTCACCGGCAATGCCAAGGCGGGCATAGCTAACGGAATGGATGGTGTCACTTTTAACGCGCCGCTGAACTGGTGGGGCTCGGAGGCGGGCCCGTCAACGGCGGATAAGGAGACCGGCGGCGATCTTGTGGTGGGAGAAGTGCACTGCGAACCCTGGCTCAAGGAGCTCAAGCTCGTCACCAGCGGCAGCATCCTGAAGGACGGCGGGCTGAACACGGTTACGGCCGCCCTGCTGGACAGCGAGGGCAGCGTGGTGGATACCGGCCTGCTGGAGGCGCTCTTTACCGTCACCGGGGCCAATAATTACAGCGAGGTGGTGAAGCTGGCCGGCGGCGTGGCCACCTTCAGCTACCGGGACCTCTCCCCGGGAACCGATACCATCTCCGCCCGGCTGCTCTTTGCCGGCGAAGCGGCCGGGAGCTACCTGGCCAGCGAAGCACAGACCACCTGGGAAGCGGGCAGCGAGGAAGATGAGAAGCCCGAACTGCCCCGGACGAGTTCGGCGGCGCTCCCGATCGCAAACCTGGCCGGGTTGGCCTGCCTTATTGCCGGGGCGGCGCTGCGCGCACGCCGCCGCGGAGATACAGATATTTGAGCCGCCCGGATCAAAATAATATTGGCCCGGGGCTGCTCACGGACTTTTGAGCAGCCCCTATAAATTCCTAAATCCCCCTAAATCCCCCTTTAATAAAGGGGGACTTTTATGTCAGGGACGGTGAGTTTGACTCATCGCTTACGGGTGAGGCGTGCCTCGCCCGTACTTTTTTACGATTTTTACGATGCAGCGGGCAAGAAGGAACCTCATTTCGGGCGGGCGTGGAAGCCCGCCCCTACGCATTTTAGAGGTCGGAAGTATGAAGTCGGAGGTCGAAGGGGAGTATACCAGAACGTTTCCTGTCAGCTGTGAGCCTGCTCTTTTTTGAATGAGAGTGCTGCGGCAGGCTTGTAGGGGCGGCTTATGAGCAGCCCGGACTCGTAACGGGAAAGTAAACAGATAAAGGCTGAAAAAGAAAAAGCAACTCCATCAACAGAATCGCTCAGCCTTACCGGCGAGCGAGGCATGCCCCGGCCTGCATTTTTTTACATTTTTCAACGATGCATAGGGGTTTGAGGGCCGGCGGAAGTGTCAAAACTTCCGGGGGTGAATATCATATTGATATATTGATTTCTGCAAAAGGCAGTTGAGACTATTATGGCTAAAAACTTACAATGTAAAACTTTCAAGCCGTCCTCTTTCGGGTGTGCCACCAGTAATCCCGGCTGTTTATATTCCCCCGCTTCAGCCGCGCCGAAAATCGATCCCGGATGTATAAATTTTGTCCCAAACCCCAGTTTTGAAACCGGTTTGGCGGGTTGGTCATTCAGCAATGTCAGCATTAGCAGCGGCAACCCCTTTGAAGGAACACAGGAAGCAAATCTGGATCCCGGCGCAGCCAGTCTATTCAGGGATATCCCCATTAACAGGTGCTGTTATCCCCTGTTTTTAAGCTTTAACGTTTTTGCCCCTGCAGAGAATATTAGAAGCGGCAGCCTGGCAGCAGAAATATTATGGTTAAACAGCGACCGCCATCCCATCGCCACCGGCCGCAGATTGTTCATTCCAGAAGGCAGGATTAACAACATATCCAGGATCACCTACTTCGCCACAACCGACAGGCCGCCCTTCGGCACCGCCTGGGCCAGGCTGCAATTCAGCAAAGGTTCC
>NZ_JBHGXH010000142.1:0-2517 GCF_041936445.1 Candidatus Darwinibacter acetoxidans
GGGGCTAAAGGAAAACGGGCCGCAAGGAAGAACTTTTCCACTACTGGATGGAGGTATGAGCTATGCTTTTCTTAGGAGTGGATGCGGGAGGCTCCAAAACCGTGGCGGCGCTGGCCGATGCCGCAGGGCAGGTTGTGGCCCTGGCTGAGGCTGGTCGCGGGAACTTCCAGCACTCGACAATTGAGGCCGCCCGGAACGAGGTGCAAAGAAGCATAGAGCTGGCTGCCGCCCAGGCGGCCATCGACGCGAACCAGATCTCTTCCGCCTATTTTGGCATGGCTGGGGCGGACCGCCCCCGCGACTTTGAGCTGGTGCGGGAGCTGCTGGCGCCCATCGTGCCGCCCCAGGCCCGCTGGGGCTTTGAAAACGATGCCCTCCTGGGTCTCTGGGCTGGAACCAGAACCGGGGTGGGCGTGGCGGTGATCTGCGGCACCGGAACCAATGTGGTGGGGGTGAACTCCCAGGGGGAAAAGGTGCAGGTGGGCGGCATGGGCACCCTCTTTGGGGACTATGCCGGCGGCGGCTACATCGGGGAGCTGGCCCTGGCCCGCAGCCAAAGGGGCGCGGAAGGGCGGGGTGAACCCACCATGCTCTATCAACTTCTCTGTGAGCACTACCAGGTGGGCGAACTTTTGGATTTGGTGGACTGGCTCTATGCCGGGAAGGATCTGGGCCTGGCGCAGCTCGCCCCCATCGTGGTGCAGGCCGCGGCCCAGGGCGATGCGGTGGCCTGGGAGATCCTCTTTGAAGTAGGGGAAGAGCTGGCCGTCTCTGCCCTGGCTGCCATCAGGCGCCTCTTCCAGCCGGAGGAGAAAGTGGAAGTTGTGGCCATGGGCAGTGTCTTCCAAAGGGCGCAGCATCCCCTCATGTACGAGGCCTTTGTCCGCAGGCTCCTGGACAGTGAATACACGGTGGAGGTGAAGACCCTCAAGACCGAACCCGTGGTGGGGGCCCTGCTTGCGGCCGCGGCCCAGGCTGGCGTGGATGTGGATGAGGAGTTCGCCCGCAGTCTAGAGGAGTCCATCAAAGATTACCTCCCCAAGGAGGGATAGCGTGAAAATCGCGGTGATCGGTGCCGGCAGCACCTATACCCCGGAGCTAGCGGAGGGGCTTCTGTGGGAAGCGGAAAGCCTCGGGCTGCAGGAAGTCTGGCTGCAGGACATTGACGCCCAGCGCCTGGAGGTGGTGGGGGGTCTGGTGCAGCGCATGGCCGCGGCCCAGGGCAGTCCCTTTGAGGTTCAGCAGGTGCTGGACAGGGTGGAGGCCATCGCCGGAGCGGATTTCGTAATCACGCAGATCAGGGTGGGCGGGCAAGAAGCCCGCATCCTGGACACCAAGATCTGCCTGGAAGAAGGGCTCATCGGCCAGGAAACCACGGGGCCTGTGGGTTTTGCCAAAGCTTTGCGCACTATCCCGGTCCTTTTGGAGATCTGTGCAGATTTACGGGCGTATGCACCCAAGGCCTGGCTGATCAACTTCACGAACCCGGCAGGGATCATCACCGAAGCGGTGCTCAAATACGGGGGTGTGAGGGCGGTGGGCCTCTGCAACATCCCCTGGGGCCTGAAAAACGCGGCGGCCCGGGCCTGCGGCGCAGCGCCGGAAGATGTGGACCTGGAGTACGTGGGGCTGAATCACTTCTCCTGGGTGCGGCGGATCATGGTCCAGGGACGGGACCGCACCGCAGAGCTTCTGGAAAAGCTCGCCGCGCCTGCCAATATCCCCGGATTGAGCTTGGATCCCGAGTTCCAGAGGGCCCTGGGTCTTTGGCCCAACAGCTACCTCAACTACTTCTACCTGCAGGATGAAATGCTCGAGCACCTGCGAAGCCAACCTAGAACCCGGGGAGATGTGGTCCGGGAACTGGAAGCGCAGCTCCTGAAGGCCTATCAAGACCCGAAGCTGCGCTCCAAGCCCAAGGAGCTGGAAAAACGGGGCGGGGCCCACTATTCCACCGCCGCCGTTTGGCTGATCCGCGACCTACACCTTAACCGCGGCGGAAGGCATATCGTCAATGTGGCCAACAACGGGGCGCTGCCCGATCTGCCCGCTGAGGCAGTGGTGGAAGTCCCCTGCCTGGTGGATGCGGGGGGAGCAAGGCCCCTGGCCATGGGCCGCCTGGAGCCCCACATCAGGGGCCTGATCCAGCATGTCAAGGCCTACGAGGAGCTCACCGTGGAAGCGGCGGTAACCAAGGACTACCACACCGCCCTCCTGGCCCTGGCGACCCATCCCCTTACAACTTCGGTGAATAAAGCACGACGCATCCTAGAACGGTTCAACGAAGCACACCAGTTGGGACTGGCGAAAACATAGCAAAAGCGCCCTCGAGGGGCGCTTTTGACACCTATGGCTGTTTACGCTTCATCCATGTGGGGATAGCGGTAGCAGCGGGGCGGCAGGAGGTTTTCCTTAATGGCCCGCTGGGATACCCACCTGAGCAGGTTGAGCATGCTGCCGGCCTTGTCGTTGGTGCCCGAAGCCCTGGCGCCGCCGAAGGGCTGCTGGCTCACCACG
>NZ_JBHGXH010000143.1:0-5035 GCF_041936445.1 Candidatus Darwinibacter acetoxidans
AGAGCCAACCCGCGCGCCCAAAAGTCTCTTTGCTTCGTGGAGTTCTTGCAAGCCCTCAGCATCCAGCGAGCCGCCACCTAATGCCTGGAGTTCTTCAACGGTGTATGTGACATACCCCGCTGGTGCGAGAGCCGCAGCCGCTTCATCATCTGCGAGCACCACATATTCCTCCAGGGTTCTGGAGTAGAACATTTTCCAGCCTTCCCCGCGAGCAGTGATCCGCACAGCCGGTTCCGCGCCTGGCTCAAGATCCAGCTGGCCATGTTTCACCCAGGCCTCGTTTGCATCCTTGCAGCCGCCATATGTCGCCTCATCCGCGAACGATACTTCAAGGCCTCGCGTATAGCCTTCCAGAGCGAGCTTTTGCCATGACTCTTGCCCTGTCGCGTCAGCGTCCAGACACAGCACCACCTGCCGCGCCCGCAGCCATTCCCACCGCATTCCATCCACCCCGAAGACAGCCGCCGCGTTGGAATAGCCCGCCGCCATGAAGCTAATCGCATCAAAGGCCCCTTCGGTGATGTAGCACTTCTCGGCCAGAAGCGCCGGTCCGTTGAAAATCCCCTTCGGCCCTGGGAGGTGATCGTGCTTCAGGTTTTGCGGCACCTTCCCCACACCCCGGCTATAGAGGTTCACCACCTCGCCCGCCGGGTTAGTGTGAGGGAACACCACGCGCCCGCATTGCCTGCATTCCCTGCGCCCGCACCATTGCCCAGGAGCCGCATACCCCACGCCCACCGACTGAGCCAGAGCGAGAGATATACCCCGGCGCTTCAGGTATTCCTCCCCCGGCGAGCCGTCAAGCGCCGCCTGATACTCCTGGAGCCGTTCGGCGAGTTCAGGTTTGGCGACAGGTTCGGGTTTGGGCTGTGGGAGAGTAACTGCTGGAATCGTTGGCAGGCGCTCTTCGCGGCCTGCCGGTTCATCCATGCCCACGATCGCCGCCACCACGCGCACGGCCTCCGAAAAGCTGAGGTTATCGGCGCGTTGTAGAAATTGAAACCCGTTCCCACCGCCGCAGCCCGCATGACAGTTCCATAGCCCGCTCTTCACGTTGAAGCTGAAAGAGGGGTTCCGATCGTTATGGAATGGGCAACATGCTTGCCATTCGTCCCCACGCCTCTTCACTTTCTCAAGGCGCGGTTCAAACACTTCCGGCCATCGCCCTTCCATGCGCCTGTTTATTTCGTCCACGTCATACACGTAGATACTCCTCCCGCATCTGCCCACGATGTGGAGCGAAGATCAAAGGCACTTCTCCCATGTCGCCGAATCTGTTCTTCCTGACCACCAGTTTCACCGCGCGATTGGGATATATCGCCGTGCCCTTCTTATCCTCCACTAGAAACATGACAGTATCGCCTGTGTATTCTAGCGAGCTAGATTCCGCCAGGCTGAGGAATTGCGCCGTGTTCTGGCCGGCGCGGTTCTGACTGCTCACGGCCAGGACAGGTATTCTCAGCGGGTTTGCGAGTTCGTCCCGAAGTTCACCTGTCAGCTTGCCTATATCATGCCGAAACTCTCCGCCGCCCTGGTAGCGCCCGCCGGCCCATCGCTGCACGTAGTCCACCACAACGAAGGCGCTTGAAGCTTCATGCCGTTCAATTGCCTGCATCGTCCTGGCCCTTAGTTGCGAAACAGTCATGGTGGCCGCACCTTCTATGAAGTATAGAGCCGATAACCTTTCGCCCCATTCGCGCCGCGCCTGCTCCAGCGCTGCAAGGTCACCACGGCCTTCAGCGAAGTCCTTCTGTTCCAGCTCTGCCGCTGCACACAATGCCTTAAGGGCCAGCCGTTCAGGGGTTTCGTCGAAGGTCAGAAACAGCGCAGGTATTCCACGAGCCGCCGCCTCCCGCGCCCATTGCAGGCACAGAGTTGTTTTACCTGCGCCGGGTTCCGCCGCAAGAACGTGGAGGCCTGTTTGCAGCCCGCCGGTTAGCTCATCCAGTTTCGGAATGCCTGTCTGAAGTCCGAGAGGTCGCCCTTCGGCGCGAGCCTCGGCTATCTCCTGAACATTAGACATTACCTCCGGCCAGAGATCCACGAAGCTCTTTGCCTCGCCCACGCGATCACCTGCCGCGAGCCGCGCCACCGCGAGAGCCGCTTCTGCCCGGCTTATAACCTCCGTTATGTCCTGGTTCTTAGAAAGTCCATTCATCAGGAGGTCCAATGCAACAGCCGCGAGCCGCCGCCGGTAAAGTTCCACCACCTGCCGCGCAGCCTCCCCGACATCCTCCACAGGGTCACCTTTCACCTGTGGAAATGGCTGGCGCTCTGTGGCCGCAGCCGCCATATCTCTAAATAGCGCCTGGCATTCTTTATCTGCGAACATTTCGGCCTTAAGCCCTGATATTTGAGCCTCTGCCCATGTCTCAGCGTTCAACGCGGCCAAAAGGCCCGCTTCTAAAGCAGTATTTATGTTCGCCGCGATCGGCGAGAAGGTTCGTTCCGCCATTTCCTCGCCCCCGTTCGTTATGACAAAAAGAACAGTCTTGTCATATTTTTGGCTTGCTTGAAACTGACTGTATAATCCCTGCTAAAGCTGCATTTGAAGCCCGAAATTGCCTCTGGCGCTCTTTTTGTGGTTATCGCTATTTTGTAGAGGTTTTTACCCTTTCAAACATAGCTTGAGCTGGATAAAGAATAACACGCGCGCCTGGGCGTAAGCCCAGAGGCGCGCAGGAGTTTTACTAGTATACTAGTACGTTTTTGAGGTTCAGCGTTTCCCCAGCTAAACCCCTGTATTCATCATTGTATAGTCGCCGGTATCGGGGAATTGGTCGCCGGTATCGGGGAATGCTGAGGTTAAGGAACGCCGCGGCCGAAGAGGTGTCGCTCCCGTGGTGTGCCGCCTTGAGAACCACCGCCGGGGACAAGAGCTTCCTAGAAACCAGCGTCTGCTCTGCGCCCGCCTCAATGTCTCCCGCCAGCAGCGCGGAGAACTTGCCATAAATCACGCGCACGACCACAGAACAATCATTAAGGTTGTCCGAGAGCTTCTCGTTAGGCCATAGGATCTTGATGGTCGCAGGGCCCAGGGCGAACGACGATCCGGTTCGTCCAAGCGCAAAGGGTATGTCTTTCGCCAGGATCTTCTCCAGATACCCCTCATATGTCTTGGAGGTATGGACCTTGCCGGAGTCGATGACCCTGCCCACCGGGATCGCGTCGAGCACGCCGCCAAGGCCGCCTATGTGGTCGGCGTGCGGATGCGTGCTTACGAGAACATCGAGCCTTTCGACGCCGGCCTTCCTGATCGCTTCAAGGACTTTTCCGGAGGCGTCAGCCGGTCCTCCGTCGACTAGCATGGCATGGCCGTCGGATGTGGAAATGAGTATCGAGTCTCGCTGCCCGACGTCTATCACCGAGAGCGTGAGCAGGACGGAGTTCTCGGGCTCGGCGCTGCCCAACGCGCCCGCTCCAAAGATGACTAACGCCGCGAGCAGTAGGGCGAAAAGCGCCCTCATCCTTCTTGCGTCCATCCTACATTCACTCCCTCTCTAGTAAGCGCCGGCGCAGAGCCAATCAAGGCCATCGTACTATTGTACTTCTCGTACCCGGCGCTTGTCCCTTCTGAATCTCTGGCTCTGCTGCGCCATCGCTCCTTCCCGGCCTAATAGAGGAAATGGGACAGTGATCGGCATTCAGGCGCATAAAAAGCGGCCCTCTAGACGCCTCCAGGAACCGCTTTCGCCCGATGGCCAATGTCCTTGTGCCTGCCCGCCTATCCATCGGGCTCCACGAGCCTTCTGCGATCCTGCCATCGCCGCAGCTCAAAACCACTTGCCCTGCATCAGAGAATACCGAGGGATTTGGCACGGCAGCCACCCGCCGATCAATAGCGGTTCGCGCCTTTTCGCACCTCTGCCACCTGATAGACGCGTATATGCGGTATCGTAATCTTGTTCCCGAGGACCGCTTTGTACGTGACGGTTCCAACGGCTTCGCCCACGAACTCCACCACATCATCTTCGAGGATAGGCGTCCCTTTAGCTTCGCCATGAAGTGTGGCATATAAGACATCGTCGGACGAATAGGTACCTAGGGAAGAGAGATACTTCGTACCCACCCTGAACTCGTTGTCGCCGATCTTCTGCAGAATGCCCCCGCGGAAACGAACCGCGGTTCCCTTGTACTTCTCGGGGTGCCTCAGAAGCTCATCATACTCAATGCTTTGTGCTGAAGCCACAATGTCCTCAACGGATCTTCCGGCACTAGGCTTAAGATCCGTATCTTCCAGCAGCGAGGCCCCGACAAAGAGCAGCGCAAGAGATCCGATGAGCAGCAACGCCGCTCTCCCTCTGCCACGCATCTTCAGGAAAGGAACCCGCCCCGCTACGATGCCGATAAGGCTGAGCGCCCCTCCGAGCAAGCCCAGGATCAGCAACGTATTCGCCATATGCTATTCACCTCACCACTGCTCATCTGTACGCGGACGAATAGAAACGCAATGCGGCGGGGAAGCTAGATAATTGAGTCTGCCCCCTGAGCAGACTGCAGTACGGACTACTTATCTGCCTTGTTGATGTACACTTCCCAAGTTGCTGAATCGCCGCTGGTGCCAGCTGCGGTCACGTACATCAGCTCCCAAGCTGGAAAGCCAGAGCTGTAAACCGCCACTGCGACTTTTTCGCCGTCTGGCAGAGATGCGATTGTGGGCGTGATGAAGGTGAGAATGCGTTCTACCTGACGCTGAACATCCTCAATCTTCGCGAAACTGCATCTACCCATGAATACAACACCGTAACCAGGTAGGTAGGTGTTCAAGACAGACATGTCTGCTACTTTTTCGAATGCGCCTTTGAACAGTTCCATATCTTGCCTGAGCGTATTCCAATTCGGGATTGTCTTCGGCTCGGAAGCCATTGCAGCAGAACTGATCGCCACCAGCACAACGAGAAATGCCACAACACACCATCGTTTCATCGGAAAACCTCCCATTCTGTTGATACTACACATATTCGCCTGAATCCGCCGATGCACCTCCTGGTTGCTTACTGGCCGTTCTCTTCTGAAGGCGTGTTCGCATGCTGTC
>NZ_JBHGXH010000144.1:0-5109 GCF_041936445.1 Candidatus Darwinibacter acetoxidans
AGCGCGGCGCGGCTGAACGGGATCAATCCGAAAAAGGTCATTTTCTTGACCTTCTTGATCATGGGGGTTTGCAGCGCGGTCGCGGGTTTCATTGCGGTTAACAAAGCGGGCCGCCACGACAGTGTCAACCTGCTCAAGTTCATCATGATGGATGCAATCTTGGCCGTGGCTCTAGGCGGTAACTCGCTGGCCGGCGGGAAATTCAGCATCACGGGGTCGATTATCGGGGCGTACACCATCGAGGTGCTCAACAGGACCCTGCTCCGTTTGGAGGTAAACCCCGAGGCCATCAAAGCGTTCAAGGCGGTGTTTATCATCGTCCTCATGATCATCGCTTCCCCCGTGGTCAGTGCCTATGCCGGTAAGCTGCTGGATAGGATCAAGGGGATCACCACCGGCTATTCCCCGGGCCAGGAAGTGGCTGTGTCGGCTGTGGACAGTTCTGCGAAGAAGGAGAAGTAAGATGGGACCCCTAAACAAAGGCAAACCAAAAACAAGGATGTCCAATTCGACGCTTCTGTTTATCATCGCCGGGATTATCCTTATCCTCATGTACGGGATTGCCCTGATCAGCTTCCCCGTCAGTTTCCGGCAGTTCCAGACCTTCTTTGACTTTTTCAACCTGAACGCGGCGCTCTTCATCGTGACCCTGGGCATGTGCATCGTCATGATCGGCGGCGGCATCGATATTTCCGTGGGCGCCGTCTGCGGACTGGTCACCATGGCCTGCGCACTGCTTTTGGAAACGGGAGCGGGGAACATCTGGGGCGCGCTGTTTCTGTCCCTGGGGATCGGGCTGGCCTTCGGGCTGATGCATGGATTTCTCATCGCCTATCTAGAGATCCAGCCCTTCATCATCACCCTGGGCGGGATGTTCCTGGCGCAGGGGCTTTTGACCACCCTCCACAAAGAGCCCCTCAACGTGACCAAACCAGCTTTTGTGGCCCTGCGGCGGTATACCATCGAAATTCCCTGGCTGGGTACCGTCAACCGGCTGGGCGTGTTCATCCCCAGCGAAATTAAGCCCAGCGTGTTCGTTGTGGCAGCCCTGGTTGTTCTCTACGCCATCTTGATGAAGTGGTCGCGCTTTGGGCGCAACCTCTACGCGGTGGGCGGCAACCGCCAGAGCGCCCGGATGCTGGGCATCAACGTCAAGAGAACCATCTTTCTCTCCTACGTAATCTGCGGACTCACCGCCGGGCTCTCCGGCTTTATCTTCCTGCTCACAACGGGGGCAGGTAACATCGGCAACGGCTCGCTCTATGAGATTAAGGCCATTGCCGCGAACGTCATGGGCGGCGTTATGCTCAGCGGCGGAGTAGGAAACCTTTTGGGCGCGCCCATCGGCACCCTGACCCTCCTGACCATCAATGAACTGATTCGGGCGGCGGGGGTCCAATCCAACCTGCAGGCCATCGTCAGCGGTCTTCTGCTCTACATCTTCATTGTGCTGCAGAGCATCATTATGGCGCTGCGGGAAAGGAGGCAGTTCAGTCTGGCTCTACCTCCCTGGCTGAGACCGCCCCGGGCGCAGGATCAAAAAACAGCCGAGGATCAAAGGTGACCGCCGGCCGTGATGCTTCGCTGGCTAGAACGCGCCGCCTTAGAAGATGCAGGGTGCGTCTTGGGCGATGGGCTCCAAAATTTCCAGGGCCCGCTCCACCCGCTGGGGCAGGGCCTCTTCCACCTTGAGGATCTGGGCCATGGAGAGGCCCAAAGACTCCACCAGATCAGCTTCAATCTCGTATTTGTGCACAGACTCCCGCAGCGATTCGTAGTAGTTAAAGCTGATGGTATCGGCAATGTGCATGATGATGATCTCCTGCTTGTTCACCTGCGCCCTTCTGGGGGCGTGGTGGTACTGCACCACGTTGCGGATATCGGGGGGCAGGTGCCACTTAGTGCACACCCACTGCCCAATGGCCGAATGGGTGTGCCGGCCGAGAACCTTCCCCTCAGCCTGCAGGATGGGGATGTTCTCTTCGGTGGCGATTTGGAAAATGCGGTTCAGGGTTACAGGCAGGCACCGATCCAGGGCCAAAATCCCAATATCATGGATCAGGCCGTAGTTGACGAGCTTATACGTATCGAACCGCCCGCTCAGACCCGCCTCCTGGCACAAGAGCTGCGCAGCAAGACCCGTGCCCAGGCAGTGGCGGAAAAAGCTGCGGCGGTCAAAATTCTCCAGCAGCTGGCGCTGGGGGAAGAGAGCCTGCAGCAGGATGCCGAGGATGATGTGGCGGGTAGCTTCCAGCCCCACAAGGAGTATGGCGTCTTCCAGGCTGCGGGCACGCCTGCCGCGCCGCTGCCCCACTGAGTTCACTACCCGCAGCACCGCCGCTCCGAGATTGCCGCATTCATTGATCTTGCGAATCAGGACTGGGCGGTCGATCAGGTTCGGATCCCTCAGTTCTTCAATGATCTCCGCCACCTGCGGCGGAAGCTCAGGGAGATCCCGCTCCAGCACCTGCAGAATCACGTTCGACACTTCCGGGCCCCCTTACTTAACTGGAGTCGACGCTGTCTGTGTCAAGTGTTCTGTTCCAACGGGCAAAACCCTCCTGACCAGCAAGGAGAATCCTCTGCGGCGTCGAAGAAGAGCAGGGCTGGGGGGTAACATCGTGACAGTGGTTGGAGTTGCCGTAGCTTTTGGATCCGTCCTCTATCTAGTCTCCAAGGGCCTCTCGCTGGGGCTGGCGCTCTTGGTGGGGACAGCCCTGACGGGACTGCTTTCCCCCATGGGGCTCTCGCCCTTTGCCGCTGCGCTCTGGGATGGCCTGAAAAGCCCCATGACTTGGCAGCTGGTTCTTGCTGTGGCCCTCATCAGCGGGCTGGGCAAGGTGATGAAAGCAACTGGCGACCTAGAAGAGATGATCAGTTCCCTGGTGGCCTTGTTCCCCAAGCCTAAAGCGCTGGCCATGCTTCTGCCCGCCTTGGTCGGCACAATTAACGTACCGGGCGGAGCCATCATGTCCGCTCCCCTGGTGGAAGAAAACACCAGGGCGCTGCATCTGGACCGCACCTCCCAAGCAGCCATCAACCTCTTCTTCCGCCATATCGGCTACTACGTTTACCCGCTGCACACCTCCATGATCGTCCTCAGCGAGCTGATGGACATCCCAAAGCAGTCCATTATCAAGTACAATGCCCTGCCTATGCTGGTGGGCTTAGGCGCAGCCTATCTGCTCTTTTTCAAAAGAGCGCAGCTGCCCCCTGCGGACGCACGCCAAGAAAGCTCCCTTCGCCATCTGCTGAGCTTCCTGCAGAGTTTTTCCCCCATCCTGGTCATCCTAGGTCTAATGCTCCTTTTGGGACTGCCGTTTTACCTGGCCGCAGCCGGGGGCCTGCTTTGGGCGCTCCTGAGGAACCTTCCAGGCGAAAAGCGCAGCCGCGCTCTCCTCGGGCGCCTGAAGGAGCTCTTCACCCGCTGGATCGACTACAAGCTGGCCCTCACCATCCTCAGCCTGCTGCTCTTCAGATCGGTGGTGGAGGCCTCTGGGGTGACCAGTACACTGGCCGCTTCCTTCTTCCGCTACGGCATTCCCCTACCCATCCTGGTGATGGGCCTGGGGGCAGTTGCCGCGTACCTTGTGGGCATGCACATGGCGGCAGCGGGGCTTTTGGCTCCCTTTTTTGCAACGCTCTTCCCCCCTGCCCTCCTGGCCCCGTACACTTCCCTGCTTTTGGTTTCCATCATGTTCGGCTACTTGCTCTCTCCCCTCCACCTCTGTCTGGCCTTGACCAACCAGTACTTCGGCACAAGCTATGGCCAGACCGTGGGGAAACTGGCCGTGCCTCTGCTGGCCATCGTTTTGACGGCCTTGGTTCAGCTGCTCTTCCTTGCATAGCTGTACCCCGCCGCCTTCAGGGGAGAGTCAAGCGCCCCCGCTAGCGCTGGGCGCCTTCTTGCTTTTTCTTTTTCTCCCGGCCGGAGAGGAGCAAGAGGATCACGATCAGGATCAGGAAAGAGGCCGCCGCTTGGATGATGGTGGCCGCGATGCCGTGCCCCGGGCCCATAATCCTGATATTGTACACCAGCACCAACGCTGTGATGGCCAGGGCGGTTAAGCCCATGATGATGGCAGTTGTGAGCTCGGGTCTCTCCACGTCGATCCCGATGGCCAAAAGCGCCGCCAGCATCAACAGAGCGATCATGCCCAGCTGGAAGATGTCGTGAGCGTACTTCTGCTGGAGGTGCTCGCGATACGCCTCCACACCGCCCCATATGAACAGAATGCCGATGATGGCGCCCACGATCTTCAGGGTCTGCACAGCAATCATCCCTTCCAAGAGCTTTCGTCAATCGAGCCAGCGGGTATCATCTGGTTGGGCAGGCTGGGCGAGATTGTAAACCACCGGCACTTTTTTGTCTTTGGGAGCAAATCCCTCGCCGCCGCTGCGGACCCACACATAGTCCCGATCCGGGCTCAGCTCCCAATCAACGTCGAAGGCGATATGTCAAAAGACGTAATCCCACACTGAGCCAAAAAAGGAGTCGGTGTGATCCAATACGGGGATGTACATGGTGCTGATGTGGTATCTGTTCCAGGACTCCCATCGCCTTGTCCTGGCGTTGCGGGCATACATGTTCCTCAGACGGCAGCTGCGCCACACGTTGTTGCCCCCAAAATCCTCCTGGAACATCCCGTTACTTTGGAAAACCCGTATTCGTCCCGATAGGCGAACCTCAAAAAGGCATGGACATCCATCTCGGGCGAAGCGTCTCCGCTGCCTAGGTTGAGGATATAACCCCGGTCGTCATCTTTTTCCACAGCCACACTCCTCTCCGCCACCCTTTAGCCTTTACATTCTATATTTTTCCAGGTCATCCTGCTTTTCGCCGGCCTTGGACCCTGGGGCAGCGCATAATCGCAATTGTCTTCCCTATCGCGATGTGGTATTCTGATCTTGATTCTTTCGAACCCGCTTTCGCCCTAGATGTTCAATTGGCAAATGGAAAGGCAGGCAAAGCAGTGCACAGCGTTTCAGCATCGGGAATCTGGACGCGCTTTAGAAACAGGTTCATCGGGGATCGCGCCTTTTACAAGATGGCTCTGAGCCTGGTGGTCCCCGTAATCATCCAGAACACAGTAACCAGTTTTGTTAACC
>NZ_JBHGXH010000145.1:0-1084 GCF_041936445.1 Candidatus Darwinibacter acetoxidans
TATGACCAGACCCAAAAGCTGGGGAGAGGCGAACCAGCGCAAACTAATCCACCGGGTTCTGAAATGGGACGGCGAGGCGACCGTCCAGACCGTTGACATCCCGCTGGCCAGCAAGCCCGTCAGCATCGCCGTGGACAACCAATCCGGCAAGGAGTTGACGCTGACCTTCGCGCACCTGGTCCGCATTGATGATACTCAAGCAAGCGCAAAGGTGGGCACCGGCGACGACAGTTTTTACACCGTGACGGTTGAGGAGCCCGGCAAAGCAGGGGATGAATACATGGTCCAGCACGTCCTGCCCGAGGACCCGGAAGAAGCGACGGACATCGAGGTGGGGCTCAAGGGCAAACTGATCACCGTCACCCTGGCGGTTAAGGCTGATAACGACGATTTTATCCCCGACCCAGACAAGAACACCGCCATCCTGATCGCCGCTGAAGTGGATAAACTTGACGGCTTTACCGCCACCCATGACGGCGACGGCTCCGGCATATTCTCCGACCCAATGGATGAACCGATTCCCTTCTCCGGCGGCACGACCCCACGATGGGCATCACTGTATGACGATCAGGGACAGGCCCTGTCTATCTCCATTACCGACAACATCCGCCGGGTGTATGGCCCATTCCACTACTTCCCCCGGTTCCTCGGCGGGAGGCTGACCCTGACGGCAACGGGGACGCCGGATGCGGAAGCAGCTACCATCATTCAGGTCGTAGAGGGGTGATGACATGAAAGCAAAAGTAATCAAGAAGTTCCGTTGCCTGCAACATGGCAAGATATATCGCTACGGCGATATTTACGAGGATGACACCGACCGGCTGCAGCGCCTGAAGGCCCTGGGGTATCTGGACGATCCAATCGAAGAAGAGCAGGAAGAAACCGAGCCACAAAAGGAGGCGCAAGAAGGGCTGGAAGAGATAACGGGCGACCCCGAGCCCGTCGAGCCCGTCCACGTCGGCGGCGGCTGGTATGAGCTACCCGACGGGAGCCGAATCAAGGGCAGGGAAGAAGCGATCAAGGCCCTGGGTGGTGACTGATATGCCCCTGGCTGCCTATCCCCTCCGGGCCGACATCCTGAAAG
>NZ_JBHGXH010000146.1:0-1155 GCF_041936445.1 Candidatus Darwinibacter acetoxidans
ATCTTTTTCGCCGGTGCCTGGTATCCGAAAGAAGTTGAGGAAGATTGAGGGTGATTAAATGGCTCTCAAGATCATAGTTCCCCCCATCACCGAGCCCGTCAGCCTCTCCGAGGCGAAGGCCCAGCTCCGCCTTGACATCGATGATGAAAAGGACCTGATCGAAGGCTACATCCAGACGGCCCGGGAGGACTGCGAGGACTTCCATGGCCGCAGCTACATCGAGCGCACCCTGGAATACGTGCTTGATCGCTTCCCGGTCCGCGACCGGATTATGCTCCCCCGGCCCCCGGTGCAAGAGATCCTCTCCGTGACATACATGGATGCCGATGGCGCCGAGCACGAATTCACCGACTGGCTGCCTGCTCTCGATGAACCGCCAGCGGTTATCCTGAAGCCCGGCAAGTCCTGGCCCACCGCCGAACTATACCCCGCCGGAGCGGTCCGGGTGAGGTATGTTTCCGGCTACCCGGCGAAGGAATCGGAAGCTGAGCACACCGGCGAAGAAGTGGGAACCGGCGACGATGAGGAAACAGAATTTGCCCTGAAAAACATCCCGGTGAAAGAGGGCAGCGTGACAATTTATCTTGACGGCGATGAAACAGCAGACTACACCCTAAACCGTGAAACCGGCCAGATTGTCTTCAATGAACCGCCCGGCGAGGATGTATCAATTACCGCAGGCTACATTCAAGAAGTAACCGACCCCTGCGGCAATATTCCCTGGCACGTCAAGGCCGCACTCCTGCAGACGGTAGGCACCTACTACGAAAACAGGGAAAGCGTAGCTGGCCGTGGCCACGTGCCGATGATGATCCCCGGCACCGCTGAGGCCCTGCTCTGGAAAACGCGATTCTTTTTCAACGAGGAGGCGAACCGCTAATGGCAGCTGGTGACTTCCGCATAAGAATCGAATTTGAGCAGGACATCGGGACCGTGGACACCGCCGGGCAGCCTATTCCCGATTGGCAATCCTTCAACCCGCCGCTTAAAAGGTGGGGCAGGCCCGTTCCGTCCCGCGGGCGCTCCTACTGGGCCGCGTGGGGTGTGGCGCAACCGCAGGCGGAGATCACCGGCATCTATGAGATCGCCTACGATAAAAGGCTCTACAGCCTGCTTGCCGCAGACAAAAGCAAAATCCGGGGGCGCATCGGAGAC
>NZ_JBHGXH010000147.1:0-1046 GCF_041936445.1 Candidatus Darwinibacter acetoxidans
GGCGGCTCCACAAGCAAAGAGGCAGAATCTGTACCACCGCTGCGGATATCCTCAAGCGTACGCGCAAAAACTTTGACATGGTAGGTCCCAGGCTGATCCAAACGGTACTCTAAATATTCCTGCGACCGGTACCACTGCACATGAACCCGCTCACCGTCACGATAAACATACCAGGCATACTCTAATGGACCAGAACCTTCAGCCTGACAGGTCCAGCGCACCGTTGTTCCAGCAAGAACGGTACCGGACCGATCCGCCTTAACAGAGGTAATCTGCGGCTGCGGGCTAGCGGCGGCGAATGCCGAAGGCATAACCATGGCTAAAATTATTAACACAACCGGTAATAGCCAAAGTATGTAACGGTAACAATCTAATTTCTTTTTCTTCAGTTTCTTCTCACCTCCTTCCATGAAACCCAGATAGAACAAGAAAGGAGATAAGCTAAAATTCTACAAAACCCCTAAAATCCCTTTAAATCTCCTTATCTTTTTTGCATAAAGTGACGGGAAAAAGCTCAACATCGTAATTGATCGGACAACTAATTCTTAAGAGTTCACCCCTTCTACAAGGCACTGCACAACCTTTGCCGCAGCGTCACCGCCGCCGTACGGGAAGCCCTCCCGGCCGCCCGGATGGTCCAGCGAATCAAACAGCGCTTGAGCCACCTCTCGCTCGCTTCGCGGCGGCACAATCCTGTTCCACCCCAGCTCCACCAGCTCCACCCACTCGGTCTCATCCCGCAGGGTTACACAAGGCACGCCGTGGAAGAAGGCCTCCTTCTGGACCCCACCTGAATCGGTAGCGATTAACCGAGCATGTTTTTCCAGCATTACCATATCTAGATAACCAACCGGGTCAATCATGTGAAGATCTGGATGGTCTATCGAGATAAGATTTTCTCTTTTTAACGCCGATCTGGTGCGGGGGTGCACCGGAAAGATTACCGAAATATCAGCCGCTGCTTGAAGAAGGCCGCCCAAGATCGCCCGCAGGCGGCGGGGCTCATCCGTATTCTCCGCGCGATGGATCGTGGCTAAGATATAGCC
>NZ_JBHGXH010000148.1:0-4640 GCF_041936445.1 Candidatus Darwinibacter acetoxidans
TCCCTGGTCTCCGTTGTCATCGGCACCGTGCTGGCCATACCCATCGGCATCTTCGCCGCCAGAAAGGCCGGAACGATCTGGGACAACCTCACCACGGGCTTTACCCTGATTGGGCAGTCCATGCCCAGCTTCTGGCTGGGACTCTTGCTGCTGATTGCATTTGCCTATAAAATCCGGCTTTTCCCGGCCGGCGGCTATCAAGGCCCTTCAAGTTACGTCCTCCCGGCGATCACCAGCGCCCTGATGATGACGGCGCTGACAGCGCGGCAGACGCGCTCCAGCATGCTCGAGGTCCTGCGGGCTGATTACCTGCGCACGGCGCGCGCCAAGGGCGTCCCCGAGAGGTTGGTCATCAGGAGACACGCCCTGAAAAACGCCTGGATTCCCATTCTCACGACCATCGGCATGGGCATGAGCCGCTTCCTGGCCGGCTCGGCCGTGATTGAAACGGTCTTCTCCTGGCCCGGCATCGGCCGCTTAACCGTGGAGGCGGTTTCGCAGCGCGACGTGACCCTCGCCTGCGGCTGCGTGATCATGACCTGCATCCTCTACGTTATTGTGCTGTTGATTGTTGACCTGCTCTATGCCTTTGTCGATCCGCGCATCAAGGCCAAATACGCCTCCGTCGGCCGGAGAAGGAAGGTGACGGCATGACCACAGCAACGAATGTCCTTGTTTCCAGAAAATACGCCAAAAGAAGCAATGCCGCTGAAGTCTGGCACAGGCTGAAGACCAACAAGGGCGCCATCGCCGGCTTTACCATTATTTGCATAATCCTCGCCATCACCCTTTACTCCGTCTTCTTCATTAGCTATGAAGAGGTTACGGCAATAAACGTGCAAAACCGCCTGCAGCCGCCCAGCTGGGAACACCCCTTCGGCACCGATGACATGGGGCGGGACCTCTTCAAGAGAACGCTCTACGGCTCGCGCTACTCCCTCCTCATCGGCCTGGGCGGAGTTTCCATCTCCCTCATTGTGGGGTTGATCCTCGGCTCGATCGCGGGATATTTTGGCGGCCTTGTAGATGACCTGATCATGCGCTTTTCGGATTTTCTGGCTTCCATACCCACCCTTCTGCTGGGCATGGTTATTGTTACCGTTTTGGGGCAAAGCCTTCCCAACCTCATCCTTGCTGTTGGTGTTACCGCCATCCCTGAATTTATCAGGATCACCAGGTCATCAGTTCTCGTGGTCCGGAACCAGGAGTTTGTCGAGGCGGCCACCGCCATCGGGATGTCCCACCTGGGCATTATTTTCTCCCAGGTTGTTCCCAACGGCCTTTCCCCGATCATAGTTACCGTGACCTCGCGCATTGGCGCCGCCATTATTGAAGCCGCCTCCCTCAGTTTCCTCGGCTTCGGCATTCCGGTGCCTCATCCCGAGTGGGGCCTTCTTGTTTCCGAAGGGCGGAACTACATTAGGATAGCGCCGCATCTCACCTACTTCCCGGGCCTCTTCATCATGGTCACGGTCTTTGCTTTCAATATTCTTGGCGACGGCCTTCGCGATGCTCTCGACCCCAAGCTGAAGAAATAGGAGGTGGGCACAATGGGCAGTGAACTCAACGGCCAAGCGGCAAAGGACAACAAGGAGCTGGTGCTCGAGGTCAATAACCTGGTCGTGCACTACGTCCTCCAGGAGGAGACGGTAGAGGCGGTAAACGGGATCAGCTTCTCCCTGGAAAAGGGGAAGACCATCGGGCTGGTGGGGGAAACCGGCGCCGGAAAAACGACCACCGCCCTGGCGATCATGAACCTCGTGCCTGATCCCCCCGGCGTGATCAAGGACGGGACGATCAAGGTGTGCGGCTACAACATGCTCGAGCTTTCAGCGAGGCAGCTCGAAAAAATCCGCGGCAAAGAAGTTTCCATGATCTTTCAGGATCCCATGACCTCGCTGAACCCGGTGATCACCGTGGGCGACCAGATTGCCGAAAGCGTCATGCTCCACGAAAAGCTTTCGTATTCCCAGGCCTTCAAGCGCGCCAAGGAGATGCTGGAGATGGTGGGCATACCCGGCGCCCGGGCCGCGGAGTACCCCCACCAGTTTTCCGGCGGCATGAGGCAGCGCGTAGGGATAGCCATTGCCCTGGCCTGCAACCCCAAGCTCCTGCTGGCCGACGAGCCGACCACGGCGCTGGACGTGACCATACAGGCGCAGGTCCTGGATATGATTGATGAGCTTAAAAGGGAGCTCGGCACCGCCCTGGTCATGATCACGCACGATCTTGGCGTTGTGGCCAAAATCTGCGACCTGGTGGCGGTTATGTACGCGGGCCGCATCGTTGAATACGGCACCCTGGAGGATGTATTTGACCGGACACTGCATCCGTACACCGAGGGGCTGTTCAACTCCCTTCCCGACATCAGGAACAGGAAAAACCAGCTGCAGCCCATTCCCGGTCTGATGCCTGACCCGACGAACCTGCCCCGCGGCTGCTCCTTTGCGCCCCGCTGCCGCTACGTTAGCGATGCCTGCAGGGAAGCGCAGCCGACCAAGCACCAGGTGAGCGAGACGCACGTCATTTACTGCAGCGCTTATGATGACTCCAATTTCCAGATTGAAAGAGCGAGGGGGAGAGGCGGAAATGGCTGAAGTGCTTTTGCGGGTACGCAATCTAGTTAAATACTTCAAAACTTCCAGGGGCGTCGTGCATGCGGTTGACGACATCTCCTTCGACATCGAGGAGGGGAAAACACTTGGCATCGTGGGTGAATCCGGATGCGGAAAATCTACCACCGGCAGGTGCCTGATCCGCCTCATTGAGCCCACTTCCGGGGAGATTATCTACCAGGGCCAGGACATCTGCAAGCTCAAGCGCTCTGAAATGAAGAATCTGCGCAAGGAGATGCAGATTATCTTCCAGGATCCCTATGCCTCCCTCAACCCCAGGAAGACGCTGCTGCAGATCATTGCCGACCCCCTGCTCTACAATAAAATCATTAGCAGCAGGGACAAGTTTGCCATTGAAAAGCGCGTCCTGGAGCTGATGGAGAAGGTAGGCCTTGCCGAAAGACTTATCAACACCTATCCCCATGAGCTGGACGGCGGGCGCCGGCAGCGCATCGGCATTGCCAGGGCGCTGGCGATGGAGCCTAAATTTATCGTCTGCGACGAGCCCGTTTCCGCCCTGGATGTCTCCATACAGGCGCAGATATTGAACCTGCTCAAGGAACTGCAGCGCGATTTGGGCCTGACCTATGTCTTCATCACGCACGACCTGTCCGTGGTCAATCACTTTTCCGATGACATCGCCGTCATGTACCTGGGGCAGATCGTGGAGAAGGCGCCGGCCGACGAGCTCTTCGAAAACCCGCTGCATCCCTACACCCAGGCCCTTTTGTCGGCTATTTTAATACCCGCGGTGGGAGCCAACCGCGAGAGGATCAAGCTGCGCGGCGAGCTGGCCTCGCCCATTGACCACCGCCCGTCTGCCGCTTTGCCAAGCGGTGCAACTACTATTCCCAGGAATGCGCCCACGGCGTGCCGCCGCTCCTGGAGATAACGCCCGGCCATTTTGTAGCCTGTCACCAGGTCAAGCCGGTGGCCCCAAGCGCGAAGAAGGCCAATTAACCGTGCCGGGGAAACGGCGGGTTGGAGCGGCAGCCCCTCCTGCCGGAGAGGCGCGGTTTAAAGGGATATTTCTCTTCCAGCCAATAAATGTCATGGTCTTGCCGCAGAAAGGAGAGTGTTCACCATGAAATACCGCCAGTTTGGCAAGACGGAATGGAAGATATCCGCCCTGAGCCTGGTGGCCATGCCTCTTTCCGCCATTGAAGGGGGTTGGCCCGATTCAAGCACCGGTGCGTTGAGTGAAATCATCCGTTATGCCATTGATGGAGGCGTCAACTGGCTCGATCTCGGCTATCCCTATTATGTGAAGAAGCCGCAGGACTTTTTTGCGCAGGTTCGCCTGGCCCTGGCTGGCGGCTTCCGGGAGAGGGTTAAAGTCGCTCTCCGCCTTCCTTCCCTGCTCATCCGTTCGCCGCGCGATTTTGACCGCCATCTGGGAGAGCAGATGCAGCAGGCCGGGCTCGAACAGGTTGATATCTGCCTTTTGGAGGGATTAAACCGGGACACCTGGCCAAGGATGAAGGAGCTTGGCGCCATTGCCTGGGCCGAGCAAGCCATGCGGGAAGGCCGGATCAAAGAGCTGGGCTTTGTTTTTCATGATGATCATCAATACCTGCGCAGCGTCCTCCAGGGCTATGACCACTGGGCTGTTGCCGTTTTCCAGTACAGCTACATGGATTACAGGCATCACCCGGGTCTGAGCGGCCTGCAGATGGCCGTCCAGCATGGCCTGCCCGTGATCGCCGAGGATCCCTTCAAAGGCGGCCGGCTGCTGAAGGAGCCGCCGGAGGAAGCTGCGGCCCTGCTGGAGGGAGCCGTGCCGAAACGGACCCTGGCCGAATGGGCGCTGCTGTGGGGCTGGCATCATCCCGAGGTGGCCAGCGTCCTGGCCGAGATAAGCACTTTGCAGCAGGCGAAAGAATACCTGGCCCTGGCTGAAAAGGCTGAAGCGGGCATGCTGGAGGTTAAAGATCAGCTGCTGCTGGCCCGGGTAAGGGAAGCCTACCAGAAAGGGCGGAGCGTGCCCTGCCCCGCCTGCTACTGCTGCATGCCCTGCCCCCAGGG
>NZ_JBHGXH010000149.1:0-44025 GCF_041936445.1 Candidatus Darwinibacter acetoxidans
GTATAATCTTTGGTGTATAGTTTTGTTTGCATAACTAAATTATACCAGGGTACGGGCTCCTTCGCGAGCCCGTATTCTCGTTATTAGACAAAAAAGGGCCGTGCAGGATGAACTAATCAACGTTCATTCTGCAACAGCCCCATTCCCAACTCTTAGCTCTGTTTCCCTCCGTGGGTTTCCACATCTTTGGCACCGTGCTGCCTGAGGATGGAGCTGGCGTCATTTGCTTTGTCATCGCTAGTCTCGATTACAGCCAAGACGCCTCCCTGCTTCAGGTTCTCTTCGTATTGGCGCCCCTTATCTTCGGGGATGCCCAGGTCAATCAAGCCCCCGGCCACACCCCCAGTCACCGCACCGGACAGGGCGCCGGCCAGCGGCCCCGCCGCCACAATGGGCCCGATGCCGGGGATGGCCAGGGCGCCAACACCAGCCAACAGGCCCGCCACGCCGCCCAGGGCCCCACCCCAGGTGGTTCCCTCGGCGATGGAATCGGTGCCGAACTCTCCCCCCGTTTCCATGTCGGTGCCGCCCCGACGGGCCTTCTCATCTTTGGCCACGATGGAGATCTCGTTGTCTTTGAACCCTTTATCTCTCAGTGCCTTAACCGCCTTTTCGGCCGTGGATATGTCACTGAAAACGCCAATGACAGTTGACAATAATGTTCCCCCTTTCCATGTCTTAGCTCTAGCTTACCCAAAGAAAGGGGGCTTATTCCAACTGCGTCCTTCCTGAATTTTCTTCATCACCGCACTGTAGTCCTCAGCCGTGGTCAGATCCACAATGATCAAATCCCGGCCGATCTTTTTGATGCCCCGCCAGGGGATGACAATGAGCTTGGGCCGGAACCAGCGGCTGCCGTAGGGAATCACGATAGACTGCACCTCACCGGTGCGCAGGTCAATGATCAAATCGGTGCGGTCCACAACCCCAAGCCGGATGCCCTCATCGATGCAGACGATCTCCTTGCCCGACAGTTCCGAGTAGCGCATACCACCACCTCGGCTTAGCATATGTGCACGCGCGAGGGGCTAGAACTGCCACCCCCAAGATAGTTTGAGCTGGGCCGGCTGGCCGAAGCTCGCGGTGAGGTTGCCCCCATCATATTCCCCCAGCTCCAGCTGTACATACTGCTTGGCCCTCTCCCAGCGCACCCTGAGGTAAGTGTGGGCTCGGTGCAGGAGGAAATCGTACTTCGCCACCAGGCGCCACTTCAGGGTCCTATCCAGCTGCACTTCGAGACGGGCGATCCTGCGCTTGGCATCGGCGCGCCAGCTCCAGCTCCCCGCCTCGGTTTCCCGGTCATGGCGCACCACTAGATTTACGGCATCAACCTGCCAGAGCAGACCCTCCCCGCTGTAGCGCAGCACCAGCGCCCGGGTGGGTTCCAGCCGCCACTGCACGCTGAAGTTTTCCCCTGCCCGGCAGGTGAAAGCCAGGCGGTTATAGCTGCGGGTCCCTGCCAGGTTGCCCTGGCGGCGCAGATCCACCTCCCCTTCCAGGGCGCCAAGGGGAAGCTTAAGTTCCAGTTCCCAGCCCCTACGGCCTGGAGGGTAGCGGTTGCTCTTCGCCAAAAGACTGGCAAAACCAGGTTCGATGCTCTGCCAGGTGAAGCTGCCCTGCAGGCCGCTGCCGCTTCTTTCCAGTACCACAACGGTGCCCCGGCTCGCCAAAGTGCCCTCCTGGACCCAGCCCGCGGCTGCCGCCGCGGCCCAAGGTCCCAGCGCGGCCTCAGCCTGCAGAACTGCCGCGGTACCCCCCTGGCCACCGCCGGCGAACTGCAGGTGCAGACCCCGGAAACCGAGGGGCCCCGCTTCCAGGAGCGCCTCTGCGAACAGCGCGCTGACGGGATCCCCGCTGCGCAGGGGTACAGCCTGCAGAAAACCGAAGGAAGCTTGGGGGCTTTCCAGGGTTAAGAAGGAACTGGCTGGGGAGCGGTTGTTTTTGCTGATTAAGCGGAAGAGATCAGAGGAGGTGTAGTGGTCTACATCTCGTCCAGCCCGCAGGAGAAAGGGGCCCAGGTCACCAAGTTCCAGCTGCCACCTGGGGCTAAGCTGGAAAGCCCCCTCAGAGCCGTACTCCCCCACCACACCGAGGCGCAGGTCTGTGGAATCCAGCTGGTGGTCAAAGGAAAGGTAAAAGCTCTGGGCAAACCCGTCGGGGGATAGAAAGCCGGAAACTTCTCCGCCCAAGCCCGCTGCGGAGGCTGCAGCTGTGGCGGCCAGGCAAAAAAGGACAAAAAAAGCTCCGCGCATGTACAAAGAACACTCTCCTTTGGACATCTCCCTGGGCGCGGAGTAACAGTATTATAACACAATCTTCTATTTGTTCCAAGCATACCCTTCCCGGTCAGTTCGGCCCTCCTGCCGGGCGAAATTCTCCTGGTTTTTGCGGATGTAGGCCCGGTACAGCTCTTCCGGCCCGATGCCGGCCTTCAGGCACATGCTGACAAAGAAGTGCAGCACATCCACGATCTCTTCCAGGAGCCGCTCGCGGTCGATCTCCTTGGGGTCTTTCCACCACTTGAAATTCACCTCATCCAAGATCTCCGCAAGCTCGGACATGATGGCCAGAACTTCCTTTTGAATCCAGACCTCCTGGCTGAAGTTGAGGCCCCGCTTTTCCACGACTGCCCGGTCAAAACGCTCCTGCAGATGGAAAATCTTCTTCAGCATATCTTTCTCCATGCGACATCCTCCCTCACATAGCGGCTGGGCCCCACAGCAGCCCAGCTCCAGCGCTCTGGATGGTACAGCTCCCGGGCCAGCTCCACAACCTGTGGATGCTGCACATCTTCAACCAAGCGAAGGACCACCTCCGGCGGCAGGGGACCGCCGTCGTAGATCTCTCCCTTGGCCAGCCGGGACATGCGGGTACTGGTGCTTTCCAAGGAGAGCAGCAGTCCGCTGCGCAGCTGCTGTTTGGACCTTTCCACCACCTCTTCCGTGATCAGCTGGGGAATATCTGTAAAGAGCCCCTGGAGCACATCCCAGACCCGGCCCCAGTTCCTGGGGGCGAAGCCCGCATAGACCCCGTAAAAGCCCACATCACTGTACAGGTCGTTGAAGGAATAGGTACTGTACACCAGGCCCAGCTCTTCCCGGAGCTTCTGGAAGAGCAGAGAACTGACCCCTCCGCCGATGATCACATCCAGAACCTGCAGGCGATACCTGCGCTCATCGCTGCGGGCAATGGCCGGGGCGCCCAGGCAGAGATGTACCTGCTCGATCTCTCTGTCCTGGAAGCGGCAGCTGCCCGCGGTGTACTGAGGCTTGCTAGCTGACACCCTGCCGCCCCGGGGCAGCTTGCCGAGGGCTTGGGCGAAAGCTTCCACCACCTCCCCATGGTGGATGTTGCCCACGCAGGCGATGACCAACCGGTCGGCGGTGTAGTGCTTGGCCACATACTCCCGCACCTTCTCCGCTGTGAACGCCTGAACGGTGGCCTCTGAGCCCAGGATGTTCTTACCCAGGGGATCTCCAGGCCAAAGCACCGCGGAGAAAAGGTCATGTACAAAGTCCTCTGGAGAGTCTTCGTACATGCGCAGCTCCTCTAGAACCACGTTTTTCTCCTTTTCCACATCCTCCGGCAGAAACAGGGAATTGAGCAGCATATCCTGGAGCAGCGCCGCGGCCGTGGAAAAGTGCTCGTCCAGCACTTTGAAATAGTAGCAGGTCTGCTCCTTTTCCGTGAAGGCATTGAGGTGACCGCCCCGCTGATCCATGATTTCCGCAATGTCCTGGGCCGAAAAGTTTGCGGTGCCCTTAAACATCATGTGCTCCACAAAGTGGGACATCCCCCACTCATGCGGCTCTTCCAGCCGGCTGCCCACTTCAAACCAAGCGCCTAAGGTTACCGAGCGCACATGGGGCAGGCGCTCGCTGATTATTCTAACCCCGTTGGGTAACACTGTCTTTTGGTACATGCCAGACCTCCACAGCACTGCCGTTCTTCACCAGCACGTGCTGTTCTTTCCACTGAAATTGGCGATATGAATATGATACCATAGATTCAGCACATCAGAAAGGGGGAGTGCCCTTTGAACCGAGGTGCCGTTGTGGCCATCTTATCCATGCTCTTTTATTTTTCATCCCTCTTGGGCGGACAGGCACCCCAGCCCGTGGAACCCCTGGTTCCCGCCGGACAGCAGCAGGCATTGGAAGTCCTGGGGCGCAGGGCGGAACTTGCCCTTGAGGCACTGACGGTGCGCGCCGCCCCCTTCGCAGAGGCACAGGCCCTGGGAGTAATCAAGCAAGATACCGAGCCCGTGGTCATCCTGGACAGGCAGGACGGATGGTACAGGATCCGCCCAAGCTCAGGACCGGTGGGCTGGGTTCCCGAATATGGGCTGAGACTGCTGAAGGAGGCCCCCAAAGAAGGGGGGCCCATGCTGCTGGGCCTTTATGAACCGGAGAGCCCCGCCTACGAGACGCTGCTGCAGCATTCCTCCCACCTCACCGCCCTCGCACCCCTGGGGTGGAGCCTGGGCAGTGGCGGGCAGATCACCGCGAACTTTGACCCTGTGGACATGGGCAGAAGCCTGTATTTCGCCGGCAATCAGGAGCTGCTCACCTTCGGGCACATCCAGGTACCGGCCAGCCCAACCCAGCTTCTGGCCAGTCCCCAGCTGAAGGAGCAAGCCCTCCGTGGGCTGGTCCAGCTCACGGAAGAGTGGGGCCTGAAGGGACTCCTTGTCCACCTGGCCTACACCCCAGGACCTGAACAGGCTGATCTTTTCGCCTTCCTCACTGCCCTCCGGGGAGAGCTGGCAGCCCGCGGGCGGCGCACCCTGATCAGCCTCCCCTGGCAGGAAGGCCTGGACTACGGCGCCGCAGGCCGCGGAGCCGACTTCCTTTTGCTCCACAGCTCCCCAGGTACCCAAGGCCCTGGCCCTCTGGCAGCCCTGCCGGAGCTGGAGGCCATGCTGGAAGCAGTTACCCAAACTGTAGACCCGGGGAAGATCATCCTCAGCCTGCCCACCTCCGGTCTAGATTGGACGCGGACAGGCACAGCCCAGGAAATCAGCCATGGAGAAGCGCTGGAGCTGGCGGCCCGGCACGGCGCGAAAATCCGCTGGGATGCCTCCTCCATGACCCCGTACTTCCACTACGGAAACGGCCGTGAAGTATGGTTTGAAAACCGCTACAGCTTGAAATACAAGTTGGAACTGGTGACCAAGTACCGCTTAGGCGGTGCAGCCCTCTCAGGTTTGGGCCAAGAAGACCCGGCGATCTGGCAAGGCGCTGCGGCGAATCTAATCGGCTAAGAGCTCGCTCACGGTGACACATTGAAAGCCCCGGGCCGCCAGGTGATCCAAGATCACCGGCAGCGCCTCCAGGGTAGGCTGTGTGGGATGCATGAGGATCAGGGCGCCATTGGCCAGCCCGCTGAGCACCCGGTCGATGATCTGGGTGGGAGCGGGCCGCTGCCAATCCACGGTGTCCACCGTCCACAGTACCGTTTTGTAGCCCATCTCCGCGGCCACCGCCACTGTCTGCTGCGTATAATCCCCCGCGGGAGGGGCGAAGACCTGGGGCCGCTGTCCTGTGGCCTCCAGGATCAAATCTTCCCCCTCCTGGATGAGCTGGGCCACCTCCCCGGGACTCATTTCCCCGGCTAAGCCGTGCCAGCCGCCGTGGTTGCCAATTTCATGTCCCCCCTCAGCTATGGCCTTGGCCAGCTGGGGGGCTTTTTCCACCCAGCGTCCGGTGAGAAACCAGGTCGCCGCGACATCGGCCTCGGCCAACACCTCCAAAAGGCCCGGGATGTACTCATCACCCCAGTCCACATTGAACATCAAAGCCACCCGCGGTTCGCTGGTGGGCCCGCGATAATAGGGGCGGAAGTGGGCCCGGGTGATGGAAGGGAGCACCACCACCGTCACCAGCCGCACCGCAGAGCGGGCCGGTGCCTCAAGCAGGGCGGCCACCGTGCTCTGCACATCCACCACCTGCCCCACAACTTCCGGCAGCACCTCACCCCGCTGCCAGTCCCAGCTGGCGTTGCTTGCTTCCACATAGAAGCTCTCCGCCAGGCTGGCCACCACATCATAGAGCTCCTCCTCCAGGAGCCCCTCCACCAGCTGCCCCTCTAAAGTGACCCCTGGCTTCACTCCGTACAGGGCCCGCTGGGCCGCCTCATAGACCACAGGGGCCAAAAAGAGCAGGGCTATGCCCACAATGATACCGGCGGTAAAGAGGAGGGCCCTCTTGGTGATGATCATGCCTAGCTGCCCCCTTTGCCGGGACGCTGGGTACCGGCGTGATCAATGTAATAATCCCCTTTGTGCAGCAGCTGGGAAACGGGCACTATTTCATAACCCTGGGCGAGCAGATCGGGGATCAGACGGCGAATAGCCCCAGGAGTACCTGGAGCTGCGTTGTGGAAAAGCACGATGGAGCCGGGTTTGATCTGACCCATAACCCGCTCGTAAATCTGGCTGCTGCTCAAGTTCTTCCAATCCAGGGAATCCACAGACCATTGGATGGTCTGGTAGCCTAAGGCGCTCGCCACGGAGATGACCTCGTTGGAGTACTCGCCAAAGGGGGGCCTGAAGAGGGTCGTTTTCTGCCCCGTGAGCTCGTGGATCAGATGCTCGTTCTTCTGCAGTTCAAAGGCAATGCCCTGCTCGCTGAGGGTGTTCATGTGGGGATGGGAGTAGCTGTGGTTGCCCAGTTCATGGCCTGCGGCGGCAATTTTCACCACATAGTCGGGATGCTTATCCACCCAACACCCTGCCAGGAAAAAAGTGGTTTTGATCCCGTGGTCCTGGAGGATCTCCAGGATCTCGTCCGTCAGGTCAGCACCCCAGGTGGCGTCAAAGGAAAAGGCCACCTTCTTTTCTGCCGTCTGCACGCTGTAAATGGGTACCAGCCGGCCCTTGGATAAAACACTGATGATCAAAGGCGCACGCAGCTGGGGAACCATGCTCAAAAAGGCCAGCATCAGCACCAGCAGCAGGTACCACCACCTGACCTTCACCACATAGACGCGCATGACCTCACCTCTAGGGCATTTTATTCACCTAGAGGGCGAAGTTATGATTCCCGATCCTCTTGATCACCTGTTTGGTTGCCCAGAACTCAGCGGACTGGGTGGTGTGGGGGTTGTAGAAAAACAGTGCCCCGCCCGTGGGATCTTCCCCAGCTAAGGCCCTGCGTACCGCTTCCACGCAGCTGGCATCGGCCTTCTTGGGCAGCTTGCCCTGCTCCACCGGGGTGAACTGCCCCGGCTGGTGCAGAACCTCCCAGACAGAATCGGGGTACCTGCTGGAGCGCACCCGGTTGAGGATCACCGCGGCCACCGCCACTTTGCCTTCGAAGGGTTCACCCCCCGCTTCAGCCTGAACCACCCGGGCCAGCAGTTCCACTTCCTCGCTAGTCACCGTGACAGTGCTGCCATCGTGGAGTACCAGTTTGGTCCCGCTCTGGGTGGTGGTGGGCAGACGCAGCCTGGTGCCCACCTGCAGTGTGGTGGGATCCTTGATTTTATTCAGCGAAGCCAACTCCTGCCAGGAAATGCCGTGGGCCAGGGCAATATCCCACAGGGTATCGCCTGGCTGCACTATGTGAACGGGGCCTGAATCCGCTTGGACCAGGCAGGAGGTGAGGGTCAGGCCCAGCAGGATCAAAACTAGATTGCGCATCATCTTTCTCCTTAATCGGTGAAGTCGGTAACACAATATTCCACATCAAAACCGCCAATCCTTCAGCGCCCTAACCGATCTAGGAAATCTAGGAAGCGGCTGCCCTCGATGACCCGTGAGAAGGAAATCCGTTCAGAAAGCAGGTTCAGCGCGGCTAAAGCCGCAAGGAGCACTGCCTTAACCGCCAGGGGTAAGTACCACGCGGCCATCAAGCCCAAGGCCGCTCCTAAAGGATTGGCTCCCGTATCACCCATCATGGCCTTGCGGGACAGATCCCAGGGCAGGTAACCCAAAACGGCACCACAGAGCACCTGGAGGGGTACAGGCCGCGGAGTGAAAAAGTGAAAAGGCAGGCTAAGCAGGAGAAACGCTTTGGCCGCCCGCCCGGGCCGCAGGTCCAAAAGGTTCAAGAAGTTGGCCCCCAGGGCCATGAGCCCGCCGTTGACCAGAAGCTCCAGCCAGCCGCTCTCCAGCAAACTGGCGGCAACCAGCGCGCTCACAGCCCCGCCTAAAGCCTTCAGGGCGCCGCTGGAAAGAACTCCACCGCGCAAGTGCCCCCGGAAGCCCTTCTGATCCGGGCTGCCCAAGGCATCATCAACCGCCCCCAAG
Source organism: Candidatus Darwinibacter acetoxidans (assembly GCF_041936445.1). Classification (NCBI taxonomy): domain Bacteria; kingdom Bacillati; phylum Bacillota; class Clostridia; order Candidatus Darwinibacteriales; family Candidatus Darwinibacteriaceae; genus Candidatus Darwinibacter; species Candidatus Darwinibacter acetoxidans. Next base: position 8,252 of record NZ_JBHGXH010000149.1, read on the forward strand.
GCGGCAAAGAGCAGGAGCAGTATGGCGCAGAGCAGTGGCTGCACGGCCCGCCCAGAGCGCAGGATCATCACCAGCACCGCGGGGAGCAAAAAGCTGTAGCCCAGCCCGGCGGGAACGGATTCGCCGCGGTAATTGCGGCTAGCCTGTTTTTTGTACAGGGGCAGAAGCAAAGGTACGACTAGATAGGCCAGGGCCGCCGCGGCTAGATTCCAGACCATCGATGCCACCCCTTCCGCCAGCAGTGCCAGAGGGCGCAAAGCACATGCACCATCTGGCGCCCCCGGTGCCAAAACCCCCGCAGGCCCCGGCCGTGGGCCCGGTGCCGCATGGGCAGGGGGACCTCTAGCACCCTGAAGCCGTGGTGCAGGGCGCCCACGGTAAGACTCACTTCCACGCCAAAACCACGGGCCAGCCCGCCCAGCTCCCGCAGGAGCTCCGCCCTGATGGCCCGCTGGCCCGAGAGGGGGCTGGTGACTTGCTGGCCCGTGAGCAGCCTCACCCCCAGGATAGCTGTGCGGCGCACCAGTCCAAAGCCCATCTTGCCTTCCGCGGACTGCCCGCCGGTAAAGGCAGCCACCGTCATGTCCGCCCGGCCTTCCAAGACGGGATCCAAAAGAGCCCTGGCCTGCCGGGCGCTCGTGCCCAAATCGGCATCTAGGAAAAGGTACACATCCCCCGCCGCCTGGGCCAACCCGTGTTCCAGGGCGGCTCCCTTCCCCTGGTTGCTGCTGAGATCGACAAGCTGGAGGCGTCCCGGTATCCGCCGCTGGAAGGTCCGCACCACCTCAGCGGTGGAATCGCCGGATCCATCGTTGACAACCACGATTTCCCCGACCTCCTCCAGGGAGCACACAGCCTCCAACGTCGCTGGGAGGCGGCTTTCTTCGTTGTAAGCCGGGATCAGCGCGACCACCTTCATGGGAATAACTTCTGGGCACTTTCCTGCAGGCCGTAGTGCCCCTCTAGGTCCGCGGACAGGGCCAAAAGCAAAGCGATCTCCCCGAAGCTGGTGTCAATGCTGTCCACCTGGAGGCTGGGGGGCAGCTCCGCAGCGGACGGCTTTAGCTCTCGACCCCAGACAAAGCTGAGGCGGGTTCCCGCGGCGGCCAGGGCCTGGACGATCTCCTGCTCCGTCTGGGAAAGCCTTTCGCTGGTCAGGGGAAAGATCACCGTCAGCCCTTCATGGAAATCCATCTGCCCCAGGCGCTCCAACCCCACCATCTCCACCTGGGCCCCAGCCTGTTCCAGTACCGAGGCCAAGGAGCTTTTCCCCTCCCCCACCACCACAACCGGCCGGCCCGTCAGCCGGTCCCGGGATATACTCTCTTTAAGCTCCAGCCAAGCCCGGCTGGACAGGTCCAGTTCCGCCTGGAGGGCAGCTAACTGGGCCCTGTTTTCCCGGAAGCGCTCCTCCAATTCGCTGATGAGCAGGGCCTGCTCTTCCACTAAAGAGTGATCTGGAAAGACAGCGCCTCCGATTAGGATGCCCAGAATGAGGCTGAAAAACACCGCGAGGAGCGATGCCACGTGGTAGCGGAAGCCCAAGTTCACCTAGAGCCACCCCGCAATCAGGCGCAGCTGCAGCCAAAGCAGGCGCAGGAAATGGCGCCAGGGAGAAGCTAAGCCCATAAAGAGCAGAATGGGGATCAAAGCCGCCAGCACCAGGGGCAGAGCCCCAAAGGCCGTCTTGGGCCGATAAAGATCGCTGACCTTCTTAGCATCCAGAAGGATGGGCCCGATTTTCAAGCGGGTCAGCAGGGTGGAAGCCATGCCCGGGCGCCCCTTCTCCAAGAAGTCGATCATATTGGAATGGGAACCCACCAGCACAATCAGCTCAGCCCCTTTGTCGTGGGCCAACAGCAGGGCCAGGTCTTCACTGGTACCCGGTGCGGCAACCACATGGAAGTCCAGGCCCAACCTGGTCAAACGCTGGGCACTGGGGCAGCGCCCGTCGGGATAGGCGTGGGCAACGAGCTGGGCTCCCGAGCGCAGGGCGACATCGGTTACGCTGTCCATGTCGCCGATGATAATGTGGGGCCGGTAGCCCGCCTGCAGCAGGGCATCTGCCCCCCCATCCACCCCCATGAGGATTGGTCCCGCCTCTTGGATAAAGGGAGCCAGAACCTGGAGATCTTGGCGGTAGCCCACTCCCCGGACCACCACCACCACCGCTTTGCCGCTGCAGTCCACCGGGAGGGGTGGAAATTCGATGCGCCCCAAGATCACATCCTTTTCCCGTGCCGCGTATTCCAAAGTGTTGCCCACGAACTTCTCCAGCTCCCTGGGGAGATTGAGCTTAGCAAGCTCGGCCCGCCTTTCAATCATGTGGCCGGTCACGATGGTGCCCACGGCGATCACCTGTCCATCCTTGAGGACCTTGCGGCCCTGGATCTCCACCAGATCGCCGTCCTGAAGGAGCTGGAAGATCTCCTCACCCACGCTGTCCAAAAGGGGTACACCGTGTTCGTGCAACAGGCGCGGTCCTAAGTTGGGGTAGCGGCAGGTCAAAGAAGCATGGGCATTGATCACCGCCGCAGCCCCCGCTTCCACCAACCCCGCGGCTGCCACCGCATCCAGATCTTCATGGGCGATCACCGCAATTTCCTGGGGCTGGAGCCGCGCCGCCAGCTCCTTGGTGCGCCTGCCCAGCCGAACCCTGCCCCGCATCCCACCACCTCCCGGCCACGAAAAAAGAGACGGTCTCTACCGTCTCTTAGTATGCGCTTCTACCAGCCTCTTTAGCCCTGGCCTTCCGCTGCTAAACCTACCAGGTTCACCATGGTACTGATGAACTCGGAGTTGGTGGGTTTGCCTCTATTGGCCTGGACATAGGGGAAGATCGCGTAGAGCTGGTCCAGATTGCCCTTGGCCCAGGCCGCTTCCAGGGCATAGCGCATGGCCCGCTCAACTTGGGCCCCGCTCACCCCAAAGCGCTCCCCAAGGGCGGGGTACAGATGCTGGGTGACCGCGTTGAGCCACTGGGGATGCAGCGAGGCCAGGTAGATGCCTTCGATCAGATAGCGGTAACCCTTGTAATGGGGAGGTATGCCCATCCGCTCGAAGTAGGCTGTGCAGATATCCTGCACGAGCTTGAAGGAAAGCTCCCGGGCGGGCGCCTCCACCGGAGACTGCAGCAGCTGCCTGATGCGCTTTTCCAGGACAACCACATCCACAGGGCGCAGGAGGAAATAATCCGCGCCCAGCTCGGCAGCCCTGGCCAGAAGCTCCTCCCCTGGGGGAGTGCTGGAAACCATGATCACTTTTGTCTCGTCCCGTTTCAAACTGCTCCTGATCTCCCTTAAGGCCTCCATGCCGCCCCGGGGCTGGCAGTACAGATCCAAGAGGATCACCTGGGGCTTGTTCCCTGCTACCGCCGGCCCGAGATCAGCTGCGCAGTCCAGGCCGCGGTAGATAAAGCCGTCTAACCTGCGGAAATAGGCGGCCACCTTGTCCCGAAAGGCCTGATCGCTATCTACCTGCACGACACGGATCACTCCGGGCCCCCCCTTTTACCCCACGCGCCCGGCCAGCAAAAAGGTCTTAGAAATCGGTGAATAATGGAAGTTCTTATCCAGGCGGAAATTCACGATTTCGCCCGTGGAAGCCATGTGAATGCGCGGCCCCGAGCACTTGAGTTTTTCCTGCCCGATGAGGATGGCATTCTCGTTGTAGACACTGATGGGTAAATCCTGCTGGATATATTCCAGTACGCGCCGCTCCACCTCCGCCAAGTCCACTTCGGGTTGGCGGGTAAACTCCACCACAAACCCGCGACGCACATCGCTATGGAAAGTGGGCGGTTCAATGCCCATCTGTTCCAGGACAATGCCCGTTAAGTCCTCGGCGCTGTGGGCCATCTTCCGGTACACCAAAGACTCATAGGCTTCCTCCGCAATCTCCGCGGGGAAGGGCCCGAAGAGGGTGGGAATGGTGACCACCACCTCTTCGCCAATACCGATGAGCATTTCCGCGTTGACGTTGAGCAGAGGATAGAGCAGCTCAAAATGCTCCACCACCACGCGGCGCCCAGCAGATATGGCCTTCTTGACGGCATCCGCCAGCTCCCAGAGGGGCGTGAAGGCCATCTCAAAGCGAACGTCCAGATGGTAAGTGTGCGTTCTGAAATGGTCGGCCTGGGCGTCCTCCAGGACCGGCAGCGGCCTCACGTTCACGCCATCGTCATCATTGGTGAGCACGAGTCCAGGGAACATGCCCCTGATGATCAGGGACTTGCCCGCCCCCGCATCACCGATGACGCCGATGAGCAGAGCTTCGGCATCGAGATACCGCTGGGCCACGATCTGCCCCAGGTGCATCAGGCGCTGGCGGCCCCGGGGCGCGTAGTAAACTGCTTTGACCAGCGTGGTGTAATGCATCTCACAACACCGCCTCAGCGTGCCGCGCCACGTGGCAGTTAATGTTTACAGCCACAGGCAGTCCGGCGATATGGGTGGGATAGGTTTCCACAAAGAGTGCTAAAGCTGTTTGGGTCCCCCCGAAGCCCTGTGGCCCCACTCCCGTTTTGTTCACCAGTTCCAAAAGCTCCTCTTCCAGCTTGGCGATGTGGGGCTGGGGATGCTTGGAACCAATCTCCCTGAGCACCGCTTGCTTGGCCAACAGCGCCGCCTTTTCCATGGTGCCCCCGATGCCCACGCCGATGATGATGGGCGGGCAGGGATTGCCCCCGGCTTCACTGACTGTCTTCACCACAAAATCCTTGATCCCCTGCACCCCGTCCGCGGGTTTGAGCATCTTCAGGGCCGACATGTTCTCACTGCCGAAGCCCTTAGGGGCCACAATCAGGCGCAGCTTGTCGCCTGCCACCAAGGACACATGGAGTACCGCCGGGGTGTTGTCCTTGGTGTTCACCCGCTGGATGGGATCGGCCACAACACTCTTGCGGAAGTAGCCTTCGTCGTAGGCCCGGCGCACCCCTTCGTTCACCGCATCACTGAGCAGACCGCCCTCAATGTGCACATCCTGCCCCACCTCGGCGAAGACCACCACCATGCCCGTATCCTGGCAAAGGGGCATCTTCTTCTCCCGGGCGATTTTGGCGTTCTGCAGAATCACATCCAAGATATTCTGCCCCAGGGGCGACTCCTCCTTCTGCTCCGCTGCCACCAAGGCCTGGTAGACGTCCATGGGCAGGTTGCAGTTGGCGTCCAGGCAGAGCTCCTTGACCTGGGCCACAATGTCCTCGTACCGGATTGTCCTCAACACCTATCCCCTACCTTGCTTTGCTTTTCAGTAAGGCCACCAGGCGGTTCATCTCGTTGGTGCAGATGGCCAAGCCCTCATCCACGCCCATACCGGGCTTAGACAAGATCTGCCGCGGCCGTGTGGCCACCGCCAGCTGCACGGTGATCTGCGCGGAGCGCTCAGTTTCGTTGCAGGTTCCGCCCAGATAGGGAATGATTCCGTGCTCATGGCAGTACAACACCGCCTCCACACTGTTGTTGATGCCGCCCAGATCCGGCGCCTTGATCTGGATCATATGCCCTGCTTTGGCTTGGGCAAACTCCTTGATATCCTCTAAGGTATTGCACCACTCATCGGCCACGAAGACCACGGGGATGTTGTGCTTGTCCACATATTCACGGAGTTCTGCCATCACCCGAATCTGCTCAGCCTTGGAGCCGCAGTCCACCGGCCCCTCAATGGCCAGGCGGTGGGGTGCCGCCAGTTCCGCGAGCTCCTGAACATAGTGGCCGATCTCCTCGATGTTGTCATCGAACGCTTCCCCGATGGTGCCGTACACATCAAATTGGAAATCAGGCAGGTAGTCCTCCCTTGGTTTAAGCTCCTGCACCCGGTTTTTCAGCCAGACCACATAATCCTTCAGGTGCTCGCCCTTCCGGCCCAGCTTGTTCACGTTGTTGAACAAGCCGTGGGGAAGTACATCCACCTGCTTGATGATCATGCGATCCGCGTTCAGCTTGCGGTCATCGCCGGTTTGGGCGAAGATCTTCACCCGCTCCGGGATGAGCTCCAGGCCGTATTCCTCCACAATGACCTCAGCCATGGTGAGGTGCTTGCTTCTGGCCACCGCATCCAGGATCGCCTGGGTCACTCCGTAGCGGATGGCCGTGTGCAGGGGCTTCCCTTCCCCGTTGGTGAGCTGGTCGATCTCTTCAGCCAGCTCACGGAAGGAGGTGAGCTTGCGCCCCACCAGCTTTGGTACAACGTATTCCTCAATCTGGGGTATATACCTATCGGCGAGGAAGAGGGGATCCCGCCCACCTGCGCCCGAATACTGAACCGCGGCGCAATCGCCATAGGCCACCTGACCGTCTTCCAGGACTAACTGAACCGACACGCTCTCCCCCGCTTGACGGATCTTGCTAAAGCCGGGGGTCATAGGCTCGCCTAGATATGCTATGCCGTTTTCTTGGTAGTTCCCCTGGCGAATAGCCCGCTGGTCATCGAAGTAAAACCCAGTAAGTCCCTTTGACAGTACGACATCCTTAATAAGCATGCCAACACTCCTTCTCCGAAATGGTTAATAGGTCAACTCCAGCAGCGGAGCGTGCTGCTGAGCCCCGTAGACATCGGTTTCCCCCAAGTCTCCGGAGGCCCGCGGCCGCACAATGGTGATCTTCACGGCATGGGCTGGCGCGAAATGGATAATGGAAAGCACCTGGCTCACGTCGATTTTGTACAGGGCAGCGATTTTTTCCTTCGTGATGCTGTGTCTGACCTGTTCGTAAGTTTCTGCATCGGGAAACATCAAGTCAAAAGTCAGTTCATAAGGACCTGCATTTTTGCTGCGGATAACCGAAGCAGCATCCTTCACGTAACGCATAGCTCACTCCTCTCTAATCTCCAGAGGGAACAGCCCCTTGGGGTCATCCACCTCCAGAAGATGGTAGATATTGAACCTGTACACCGCTCCCGTCGATGTATCCGAAGGCGAATAAGGAAAGGCCAGATTGCCCGCGGTTGACTTCCGGCCGGGATAACCATAGTGGAGCAGGGTGGAGCGGAAGAAGCTGCAGATGGTATCGGCCACCTCCTGGGTGGGCGCCACCGCTTCCATCACCAAGCCCAGTTCATGGGCGGGCTCGATCTGCGGTTCCAAACTGCCCATCACCCCGTTCTTTCCGTAGCAGTGGACATGGAGCTGGTAATCGCGGAGATCGCGGAAGTTGTCGGCAACCCTTTCTTTAACCGCGGCAATGATGTCATCGATCTGGCTGATCATGATGGGGTCCCGCACACCGGCTATGCTGATGGTGCGGTAGCCGACCTGACGGGCTCCTTCCAGCTTGAGATAGTACTTCTCCGTGGGCCTAAAGCGGGTGCCGGAAACCTTCACCTTCCCGCCGGGGAGCTCGGCAAACCGCGTCTCCCGCAGATCCAAAGTTCCACCGGGACCCGGAAGCTCATAGGGGTTGCTCTTCTCGTAGAGCGTGTGGGCGGCCACGGAAAGCTTGGTGCAGGTCCGCTCCGGACTTAGGGCTTCCAGAATAAAGGCATCTTCCTGCAGGTAGCCAAAGAGGCAGTCACTGCCGCTGCCGGGACTGGCCGCGATGGCAGCACATTCCAGGATCTTCCCCATATGCAGGGCGAGGGCCAGATCATAACCCTTAAGAACTGGCAGGGCGGCAAACACGGTGGGGTCATAGGCCCGGCCGGCCACGATGATCTGGGCCCCAGCTTCCAAGGCCTCCATGATGGGCTCTAACCCCATCTGGGCCACTATATGGGAACTGGCCAGGATTTCTTCCTCCGTGAGGGGACCCACGGGACCCAGGGGCTGGATTCTGCCCCGGCGCAGCTCCCTAAGGAGCAGCTCCCGATCCACATCGCTGTAGATCACCGCCAGCTTGGCCCGGACACCCAGTTCCTGGAGAATCTCCTTGATGATCTCCAGGGTCCAGTCCACATGGGGTTTGGCCCCGGAGCCTCCCGCCGTGCCGATAATCAGGGGGATGCCCCGCTCCAGGGCTGCTTTAACTAGGTAATGCAAATCTCTTTTCACCGGAGCACGCTGGGTGAAGGATTTACCGGCGCCCAGGTAATAGGGGCCGGGGTCGGTAGAACCAGCATCTACCGCAATCACGTGCGGATCCCGTTCCAATCCGGCCTGGAACGAGGACAGGGGAAAACCGTAGCCTAAAATGGCTGTGGGGGAAAGCACTCTCAGTTCACTCAATGCGCATCTCTCCTATCGGGGACGTCCCACTAATCTGCCTTGACCAACGGCGTAGATGTCGTCAATGACCATCTGGAAACTGGGGGCGCGCCGCTCCGCTTTGCCCCGCTCCGCCAGTTTGGCCCGGTGGAAATCCTGGATTTCCTTGGGGAAGGGCAGGTTGCCCCAGTGCAGGAAGCGCACCGCCCCCTCGTTGTCCCGGGCGGGCATGGTGCGGCCCAAATTGAAGGTGCTGGGGGCAAAGGGTACATCGATCACCCCTGCGGCAAAGGCCCTTACTGCGCCCAGGGCCCAGTCGCCCTCCCCGAGTTCCAGGGTCCGGTTTAAAATCGCCCGGGTCTCCTGCAGGATGATGTCCCGCTCCTCCGCCAGGCACGGGTTTTCCGGGAACACCTGATCCTGGAGCATGTTCAGCACCTGCTTGGTGGCCCGGATACCCTGGGCGTTTGCTTCCTTGGTGGGAATACCCAGGGCTTCATGGGTGGTTTTCACGATCACCTTCGTTGCTTTGCCCAAAGCGGCGGTGGCACTGCCCAGGGCGATGACACCATAGGCCTTGGCCTCGTCTTTGGGGAAGCCACCCATCCATTGGTGGAAGACGGTGGTGATTTCCACATCGTAGATGTTCTCCGCCCGCAGGTATTCTTCAGCCAAGATGGTCAGGGTCTGGAGGGCGGCCACATCCTGGATCACGTTGCCGCACTGGCCGTAGCCTAAGGTGATGTTCTTCACTCCCTGCTTAGCCGCGAGTACCGCCTCGATCACAGCCACCGCATGGGAGATGCAGGGCGCGACCAGGGTACCTGTGAGGGGGCCGAAGGGCTCGCGATTGATGGTCACCCCTTGCTCTTCATAAAAGCCCACTAAGCGGTCCACATACTGCCAGTGGCGGATACTTTCCTCCAAGGGGACCCGTTTGGCATAGGGGATGTTGTAGGAGATGCCTCCCCCTTCGAAGGCGGTAAAGCCCGCGGCGAGGGTGATTTCCGCCAGCAGCCGGGCATCGGGGGTGCCGTGGCGAACCTGGAGGGGGCGGGAGACGCTTTCCACCAAACGCCGGCAGCTGGCCACCCCATGATTGACCGCGGGGAATCCGTTGAGGAGTGACCTCCCCTCCCGCACGCTTTCCGCCAAGGCCTTTTCCGCTTCCTCATAGCGGTTCTGCCTGGTGTAGGAGTCTATGGTAGTGGGCAGAAGATCCGCTTCGCCCTCATCCTGCAGGTATAAAAGCAGCTGCAGGTGGCTGTTGAGGTCCGCGACCCCCGCCCTGGGCTGCGCCAGGGTTCTGCCTTCGGTCTTGGCCCGGCTCAGGCACTGGGCGAAGTTCAAATCTGCCGGCAGCTGTTTATGGAATGCCACGGCCTCGTCCACATCCACATCTTGGCCCGTGGGCCAGCTGACCAGCACCTGCTGCCTTTCCTCCTGCAGTTCATTCCAATCTAGTTTGTCATGCGTGAGCCGCTCACCCAACGATGGTTCCCTCCCCGCAAAGCTTGTAGTTGCTCAATGAGTTCTTCAAGATCTCCAGTGCAGCCTCCGGTTCCTCCTGGGCCAAAAGACCCATGGCTGCTAAGATGTAATCTCCATCCAGGTAAAACTCTGGACGCTCAGGCCGCAGTTCCAAAGGGGCATCGGCCTGTTTCCCGGCTCCTTCCAGCGCCGCTAAGGGATCGTCGCTTTTCACCAAAACGCCTCCTGTGCCGATAACCGTGGTCACCTGGGAAAGGTCCTTGCCTTCCTGCACCCAAACCAAACCCGCCGGAGTGTAAAGCTCGGAGAGATGGCCCACATGCCTGCCCACCGCGTGCCTCACCGCCTGCCGGGCCAGGGCCCGGTCGAAAGCAGCCTCCGCCTGGTTTTGAGGAAGAACCTCCGGCTGGCTGTGCAGAAGCTGGGCCCTGCTTTCCACTTCTTCCCGGGTCCAACGGGTCTCCTGGACCAGGGCGTCCACACCCACCGCCTCCAGGAGGGACAGCACGCTCACCCTCACCCCCAGATCCCCTTCCACAGTGCGTTTGGCAAAGGGTTCCGGCAGCCCCCGCAGGACAACCCCGGCCCGGCTGGGCAGACCTGTCCCCAGGGAATGGACATCGGTGGTGGCACCCCCCACATCGACGATAATCAGATCGCCCCAACCTGGGTTGGCGGCCGTGCCTTCGCTCAGAAGCTGCCCGGCCCGGAGCACCGCCGCAGGCGTGGGCATGAAGATGCCGTCGATCCAGCGCTCCGCCTTATCTAAACCTTTGGCATAGATGATCTTCTCCATGAACACCCGGCGGATCACTTCCCGGGCAGGGTCCACCTGGAGCTTGCCGATCTGAGGCATGACGTTCGGCGCTATATAAGTGCTGAACTCTTCGGGAAAACAGGCAGCCACTTCCTTGGCCACCGAGCGATTGCCAGCGATGACCACAGGCAGCGGCTGGGGCAAGCTGGCCAGCACCCGGGCGTTGTGGAGAATGTTCTCGCTGTTGCCTCCATCTGTGCCTCCAGCCAAGAGGATGATATCGGGCCCCAGTTCAATGATCTCTTCCCGATCCGCCTCGGTCAGCTGAAAGGAATAGGTGTTCAAAACCCGCGCCCCTGCTCCCAAGGCCGCCAGTTTAGCGGCTTTAGCCGTCAGATCCTGGACCAGGCCGATGGCCACCATGCGCAGGCCCCCCGCGGCACTGGAACAGGCCAGCTTCCTGGCCTGGCGCAGCTCTTCTGCGGTGAGCCCCAGCCCCTGCAGGGCATTTTTCAGACCGATGCTCACGTCTTGGATAGTGGTGGGCGCGCTGGATTGGGCCAGAATCCTTGCTTGGCCGGTGTCCACCGCCGTCACTTTAGTAAAGGTGCTGCCGATATCAACCAAAACCAGCGTCCGGTTCATGAAAAACCCCCCAACTACATACCCAGGTCTTCCCGCAGTGTGGGAATGAAATCCTCAGGCAGTGTACTGGGAGGATACACCCTATCAAAGCCCAGCTGTTTGAACTTGGCCTCCACTTCGGACCAATCCTGATTTCCCACTACCAGGTAGCCACCGATATACATTAAAATATCGCCGATACCGGCTTCGATCAGTGCTTCCCTAAGACCCCTGGCATCGATCTCCGCATGACCGTATAGGGACGAGACCAAAATTGCATCCGCGTTCGTCTCCAGGGCGGCTTCTACGAATTCCTTTTGCGAAACCAGTACTCCTAGGTTGACTACGTTGAATCCCGCTTCGGTAAGGGCGATTTCCAAAATCTTATTACCGACAGCGTGTACATCAGCGCCTATAACGCCCAATACAAGCGTCTTTGCCTCCATTCGCCTCTCTCCCTATTAACTATACGTAAATAAAATGTGCCTACGTAAGTTCTTCTCTATGGGCACAAAAAAACCTCCCGCGAAGACGCTTGTTTCGCGGGATTTTGTTCACTCAGGCCTAACCCTGCCTCATAGACCATCCATTCGGCAAAACTGGCGTACCCCTTTGTGGGATTATTCACAAAAACGTGGGTGATCACCCCCACAAGCATGCCGTTTTGCACCAGGGGACTTCCGGACATCCCTTGGACGATGCCACCTGTGAGCCGCAGCAGCCGCTCGTCGGTAACCTCAACCACCATCCCCTTTTCTGCGGGTTTGGTCTGGTTCACCACCTTGATGATCTCCACCTCAAACCGCTCGATGTTGGTGCCCTCCACCACGGTGTACATCTGCGCGGGCCCGGCCCTCACCTGGTGGGCAAAGGCCACGGGAATCGGCTGCGGGAAGGAGCTGCGGGCCTGGGAGCCCACCAGCTGACCGTAAATCCCTAAGCTGCTGTTGGAATCGATGATGCCCAAAATATTCTGCTCCCCGTGGAAGAACCCCACCTTTTCACCGGGCGTGCCCCTGCTGCCGTAGCGGATGGAATCGATGGAGGCCTCCACGATGGTCCCCTCATCGATCTGCACAGGCCGTCCCAAGCTGTCGGTGATGGTATGGCCCAGCGCCCCGAAGCGCCCCGTCTCGGGATGGAAGAAACTCAAGGTGCCCACTCCAGCCGCGGGATCTTCCAGGAGGATGCCTAAAAGGTACTGATGGGAACCCTGGCCGAAAATGTTGGTCTGCCAGGTCTTGGCAGGCTCCACAGCGATGGTCAGGATGCGGTCGCCCCGCTTCACCTCCAGCTGCAGAAAGCGCTTTTCCTGGGCCAGGGCGTTGATCAGCTGGCTCACCAGTTCAGGTCGGCGGGTGGGATAGCCCTCGATGGACAGGAGAATGTCCCCCGCCCTAATGCCGGCTTCCCGGGCCGGTGAGCGCTCCTTTCCCTCCAGGTCCACCACAGCGCCCAATTCGCTGATGACCAGGCCCTCGGAGTTGAGCAGCACGCCAATGGACTGCCCGCCGGGGAAGACCTCCACCAGGGGGACAACATCCACCACCAAGTTGGTCACCGGCAGCCAGCCAAACAAGCTGACCCGATAGACCCGGCTGCCTAAGCTTTCTGTGTCAAAAAAGCCGGTTACTTCCCGGCCATCTTGATCTTGGATGCGAAAGGGAGGTTTGAGGTCCACAGGCAGCTCCATGCCAGGGAAAACCCTGAGCTGCCGGGGTATACCCACTGCCGAGACCCAGTAGGGAACTGTGGAGAGCAAGAGCACGCAGGCCAAAACCAAAGTCACAACTACTCTGAGTAAAACTTTCCTCACAAAGCCACCTACCCCCTACATGCAGTTCATGGGTGTAGGTTGCCCGGCCCGCGAGGGCTATATAGAAGGAACTAGCTGCCAAGCTCCCCGGAAGTTCTGCGCAGAAGCTCCCGGGCATGTTCGCTGGTGACCTGCTCATCGGCGCTGCCGCCCAACATGCGGGTGAGTTCCACAACCCGCTCTTCAGGCCCCAGAAGCGAAGCCTGCACGATAGTCCGGCTTTGGCGGGTGGATTTCTGCACCGAATAGTGATGCGTGCCAAAACTGGCCACCACAGGCAGGTGAGTTACGCAGAGCACCTGGCGCAGCTCACCCAGGCTCCTGAGCTTCTCGCCCAGCTTAACCGCGGTGCGTCCGCCTAAGCCCGCATCCACTTCATCGAAGACGATGGTGGGAATCTCCTCCGCCTGGGCCAGCACGGTCTTCAGGGCCAAGAGCACCCGGGCTAGTTCACCCCCGGAGGCCACTTTGGCCAAGGGCTTGAGCTCTTCGCCCACGTTGGCGGCAAGCAGGAACTCAACCCTTTCCCGGCCCCCCAGGGCGGGGCTGCGGCCTTCCCTAGGCACAAAGTGCACCGCAAAGCGGGTGCCTTCCATGGCCAGATCCCTCAGCTCCTCCTTGACCCGCCGCTCCAGCTCCTGGGCCAGCTCCCGGCGGCGCTGCGTCAGCTGCTCCGCGCAGTGCAGCCAGTGCTCCTCCAAGCGCCGGCATTCCTCATCCAGACCCGCGGCCCTAACACCTGCCGTCTGGAGCACGGCCAGTTCGTCTGCGGCCCGCTGCCCGTAGCTGAGGATTTCCTCCACCGTACTTCCATATTTCCTCTTCAATCCGTCCAAAAGCGCCAGCCGCTCCTCGATGGCGTTGAGCCGTCCCGGGTCCGCGGGCAGGCCCTCCAAATAGCCCCGCAGTTCCCGGTGGAGCTCCTGTAGGTTGATGACCAGTTCTCCGTAGCGCTGGGCCAGCGGTTCCAGCTGCAGATCAAGCCTCGCGGCCCGGCCGAGTTCCCCCTCGATGGAAGAGAGCAGGTGCAGCAGGGGCTCGCCATCTCCCAAGCCTTCCCCCAAGAGGCCCACCGCCAGCTCCACAGCCTGGCGGATGCGGTCCAAGTTGGCCAGCCGGGAGCGCTCCTGTTCCAGCTGTCCATCTTCTCCGGGCTGCAGCTGCGCGGCGGTGATCTCTTCGATCTGGTAGGCTAGCAGATCCATCCGCCGGTTCCTCTCCCGCTCATCGCTCTCCAGGCGCCGCTTTTCCGCCTGGAGGGCCAGCCACTTTTTGGCCAATTCATCGCTTCTGGCCAGAAGACTCAATTGGTCCGGGCCCCCATAGCCGTCCAGCAGCTGCACATGGTTCTCCGGCCTTAAGAGGCTTTGGCTGTCGTGCTGTCCCACAATATCGACCAACTGGGCCCCTAAGGAGGCCAGCTGGCCCACGGTGGCCAGATGGCCGTTAATCCAGCACCTGCTGCGGCCGCTTGTGCTGATCTCCCTGGTGATGATCAGCTCCTCCCCCTCCAGCATGCCCCATGTTTCCAAAAGGGCAGCCGCGGCTGGGCTGGGGGTAAAGGCGCCGGAGATGAGGGCGCGCCCGGCTCCAGTGCGGATCACCTCGGTGGAGGCCCTAGCCCCCGTGAGCAGGCTCAGAGCATCGATGATGATGGATTTCCCGGCACCCGTTTCTCCGCTGAGCACACTGAAGCCAGAATAGAATGATAATTCCAAGTCCTCGATTAGGGCAAAGTCGCGAATCTGCAGCTCTTTGAGCATGCACTCACCTCTCCATGAGCTCTTGGATGCGGCTGAAGACAAGACCTGCGGGACCTTCCGGTTGGCTGGGCTTATTTTGAGGATCGTGGGTGAGAATCAGGATGCTGTCATCACCGGCTATGCTCCCAAGCATTTCCGGCCACTCCAGTTCATCTATGATGGCCGCCACCGCATGGGCCCCGCCGGGGTAGGTCTTGATCAGAATGAAAGGGCCGCTGAAGTCCACACTGCGCACATAGTCCCGGAAAATGCGGCGGGCGCGCCCCAAAAGATCCCCCATGGTCACGGTGGAGGGCAGGGAATACTTGTAGCCGCCCTGACCGTTGGGAACCTTAACCAAGCGCAGCTCTTTGATATCCCTGGAGATGGTGGCCTGGGTTACCCGGAACCCGTGGGCCTGGAGAAGCTCCATGAGGGCTTCCTGGGTCTCCACATTGTGCTGGCGCACCAGTTCCAAGAGCTTGCTCTGGCGCTTATGCTTCACGGATCCCACCTCCCATCTGCGGCATTCTCAGGCGAGAATGCAGTACTTGAAAAAAGCCCCGATCACCCAGCCGGGCGAATAAAGCCCACTGCCCTGCCCGCCGGATGGTCACCCGATCTCCAGTCAAGAGGGGAAAGCCATCGTGTCCGTCGATGG
Source organism: Candidatus Darwinibacter acetoxidans (assembly GCF_041936445.1). Taxonomy (NCBI): domain Bacteria; kingdom Bacillati; phylum Bacillota; class Clostridia; order Candidatus Darwinibacteriales; family Candidatus Darwinibacteriaceae; genus Candidatus Darwinibacter; species Candidatus Darwinibacter acetoxidans. The sequence goes on from NZ_JBHGXH010000149.1 coordinate 23,480, forward strand.
TCAGCATCACCGACTCACTGGCCCGGTTGAGGCGGATCTGCACCTCCACCTCGGGCCTGATCACCACGGAGCGGGCAGCCAAAGAATGGGCGCAGATGGGAGTGATGCAGATGGATTCCAGCAGGGGTTCGATGATGGGCCCTCCAGCTGCCAGGGAATAGGCGGTGGAGCCTGTGGGCGTAGCCACAATAACTCCGTCACCTACATAATCAGCAACTGGCTGTCCGTCGGCGAAAATACTGAACTCGATAATGCGGGCAAAGGTGCCCCGGGTCACCACAAAATCATTGAGGGCCACATGGCTGGCGATCTCCCGGCCTTCCCGCTCAATGCTGGCGCTGATCAGCATGCGCTTCTCGATGGTGAACTCCCCGGCCAAGAGCCTGTCCAGGGCGGGGAAGAGTCCATCGGTTTCCACTTCGGTCAAAAAGCCCAAATGGCCCACATTCACCCCAAAAACGGGCACCTGGACGTGGCTGGCCAGGCGCGCCGTGTTGAGCAGCGTTCCATCACCGCCCAAGACGATCACCAGGTCTACATGGGCCAGGTTATCCCGGCTGGGCGCCAAGATCACCCGGTGTTCCACACCCCGCTGGTCAAGGATGTGTGCCAGTTCGCGGCTGAGATCCATGGCTGTCTCTTTTCCCGTATGGGGTACGATTCCTATCCTCATCGACGTTCATCCTTTCCCTGACTGGCGGTCCCACCCGGCGCGGATAGCCTCGGCAACCACGTGGGAGGCGTCGCGCACCGCGGCCCCCAGGCGAAAATGGGCCAAAAATTCCAAATTGCCCTTCAGACCGCTGATGGGCGAGGGCTCAAAGCCCAAGAGCCCCAGATCCTGGCCCTGCAGTTCATTGACCAGCGGAGGCAGATAGGTCAAGTGGATCCTGGGGTCCTGGATCACCCCGTGCTTGCTCAAGCCCACGCCACCCGTTTCGAACTGGGGCTTGATTAAGGCGATCACATCGGCACCCGGCTTAAGAAGGGCCCGCACGTGGGGGAAGACCTTGGTGAGCGAAATAAAGGAAACATCTATCGTGGCTAAATCAGCCAGCTCCGGCAGCTGCTCGGGGGTGAGGTCCCGGATGTTGGTCTTTTCCATCACCACAACCCGGGGATCGCTGCGCAGCTCAGGCACCAGCTGATCCTGCCCCACATCTACCCCATAGACCTTCCTGGCCCCGGCCCGCAGCAGGCAGCTGGTGAAACCGCCGGTGGAAGCCCCCACATCCAGGGCGGTTCTGCCGGTCACCTCCACGGCGAAGACCTCCAGGGCCCGTTCCAGCTTCAGCCCAGCCCTGCTGGGATAGGGTAAGGGTTCTCCTAAGATTTCCAGCACCGCATCTGCGGGAGCCTGGTAACTGGGCTTGACAGCCTTAACGCCGTTCACCAGAACCTGGCCCTCGGCAATCAACTCCTTGGCCCGCTGCCGTGAGGGCGCCAGCCCCCGCCTGACCAACAGCTGATCCAGTCGGATCACTTGGCATCCCCACTTATGGCCACCCGCAATTTACGCCGGGAAACCGCTCTACGCAGGGCCTCGGCAACCTGCGGTGCGGTCAAGCCGTACTCCTGGTGAATGCGCTGGATGGAACCATGGGGAATGAAGCCATCGGGGTAGCCCAGGCGCTCCACCCTGCATGGGGGTTTGCCTGCGCCCATGTCCATAAGTACTTCGAGAACGCCGCTGCCAAACCCTCCAGCCAAGACGTGATCTTCCAGGGTGAACACGTATTTCTTCCCCTCCACCGCGCTGCGGACCACGGCCTGGTCCAGCGGCTTGAGGGTGCGCATATTCACGACAGAAAAACTCAGCTTTGGCTCCAAGCTTTCGGCGGCCTCCAGGGCCACATCCACCATGGGTCCGAAGGTGAAAACCACCCCATCACGGCCGGGTTTTACTTCCACGGCGGGAATGGGCTCTCGCGGGGCGAAGGGCCCCCGCGCGGCCAGGTTTCCGGCACTGCCCCGCGGGTAGCGTATGGCCACCGGCCCCTCCTGCGTGAGGGCCCAGGCCAGCATGGCCGCGAGCTCGCCGCCATCCCTGGGGGCCAGCAGGGTCAGACCCGGTACGGGACGCAGAAAGCTGATGTCGAAAACACCCTGATGGGTTGCGCCATCTTCCCCCACCGCACCGGCGCGGTCCACCGCCAGCACCACCGGCAGCCCCTGCAGGGCCAGATCGTGGATCACCTGATCGTAACCCCGCTGCAGGAAAGTGGAGTAAATGGCCACCACAGGGCGGAGGCCTTCCTTGGCCATACCCGCGGCCAAACCGAGGGCATGCTGCTCGGCAATACCCACATCGAAAAAGCGGGCGGGAAAGACTTGGGCAAAGGGTCCCAGCCCGGTACCGTCCCGCATGGCCGCGGTGATGGCCACAATCCTGGGATCCTTTTCCGCCAGCTGCACCAGGGTCCGGCCGAACACCTCGCTGAAGGTGGGACCGTTATCTTGGTCCCCGCTCCGGCTGGGGCCGACACCATGATAGCGGTGGGGATTTTCTTCGGCCAGAGCATGCCCCCTCCCCTTTTGGGTATGGACATGGATGAGCACGGGCCCCCGCCGCTGCATGCCGGCCCTGATGGCCCGCTGCAGCTCGGCGATGTTGTGTCCGTCGAAGGGACCCAGGTAGGCAAAGCCCAGTTCTTCAAAGAGCTGGCCAGGGAGCATGTGTTTCAGAGTGACTTTCACCCTATGGGCCAGCCTGGCCAGGGGCTGACCCACCAGGGGAACGCTGCGCAGGAAAGCTGCCAACCCCTCCCGGGCCTGGTAGAGCCCACTGTGGGAACGGATGCGGCCCAGATAATCGCTGAGGGCCCCCACGTTGTTGGTGATGGACATCTCGTTATCATTGAGGATCACGATAATGTCCCGGCCCAAGGAGCCGATGTGGTTCAGCGCCTCAAAGGCCATGCCCCCTGTGAGGGCTCCGTCCCCGATCACCGCCACCACCTGGTAGTCCTCGCCCCTCAGGTCCCGGGCAATGACCATACCTGCAGCCGCGGAAATGGAGGTAGAACTGTGTCCTACCCCGAAATGGTCGTATGCACTCTCGCTGGGAAGGGGAAAGCCCGAGAGCCCGCCCCACTGGCGTAAAGTGTGAAACCGGTCCTGGCGGCCGGTTAGCAGTTTGTGGGTGTAGCACTGGTGCCCCACATCCCAGATGATTTTGTCCCGCGGCGCGGAGAGGACCGAGTGCAGAGCCAAGGTAAGCTCCACCACGCCCAAATTGGCACCGAGATGCCCGCCGTTTTTCTCCACCGTGGAGACAATGATCTGCCGGATTTCTCCGGCCAGCTGCTCTAAGCTGCGCAGATCCAGCTGCTTAAGATCTTCCGGAGAATTGATGCGTGCCAAAAGTCCTTCGCCCATCTTGTTACCTCTTTTTGCTTTTCACCGTGAGGCCAGGCAGCCTCACCCCGATCTTCTCCAAGGAATAGAGTATGCGTCCCGCCACCAAGAGGATGGTGGTGGATTTGGAGATGGCCACTCCCTTGCCCAGGGCCTTACCACCCACCGTCACCGCGGCGATCAAGGCCACCATCAGTGTATTGGCCACCGTTTCCTGGAGCCGCGGCGACGCGCCCCGCAGCTGCAGCAGGATGGCCACACCCAGAGCTCCGCTGAGGGTACCCACCACATCACCCACCAGATCATTGCAGAAGGTGGAAACGCCGTCCGCGTGGCGCACCAGCAGGATGGCATGCCTGGCGCCTCGTACCCGGTTGGAAGCCATGGCATGAAAGGGCGCCTCCTCGCCCGCGGTGGCGGCAACGCCCAAAATGTCAAAAACTACACCTATAAGAATAATAAAAAGTAGTAACACCAAGCTCGCCGTCACCGGCATAATCGCTAGAACACTGTTACTACCCAGGTTAAATACTATGGAGACCACAAATGTCGTTAAGGTTAACGTAAGTACAGCCTTCCATCGGCCCATTACTCCGTGAAAACCTCTTTCTTATGTATACTGAGGTGAATGGCAGTGAACTGAGTAAAGATTGTGGCTTAGGTCCAGCAGGTTTTCCCAAAGATCTTCCAGTCCGTCACCGTAACTGGCGGTTTCCCCTTTCCGATCTTTTCGCTTGTCACCAACGCGAGGCTGGATTACCACTTAGACCACACCGTAATCCCCAGCTCACCTTCTCACTGAGAAACAGTCTAGGAGTTTTCCTCGACGCCATCCTTGTTTTCTAGTCTCTTTTGCAGTGATGGTTTCAAGGGTACTTCGCCTCCCGGCGAAAGACCGAGCTCCCTGGCCAGGGGAGCACAGCCCGCAAACCCTATCCCCCGATCACCACTCAAGACAGGCTACGCTGCACCCAACACTTAAGTACAACTAAGCTGCAAATGCGTATCGCGTGCAGGTTCAGTCCCAAGCCGTAGAAACGCGGTTTCCCTGTTTCCACGAGAATGGGTCTCCGTGGAGGGAGGGTCAACGCCTGCATGCCCTTGCAGATCGCCCTCCCACCTTAACCCTCAGCAGCAGCCCCCAACGGGGCGTCAGAAGCCGCCACCAAGGACTTCATCGATGTGCCAGCAACGGATTTTTAGGCCCGTGTTCAAAAACAAGGCAGGCGACTAGAATACTGCGCCATTCACCTCCAGGGTAATCTCATTATAGCATACTCTCTTCATGCGGGGCAAGCAAATGGCCCACGGACTAATGGGTGCGCTGGAGAATAAAGGAGGCCAACTCCCGCAGGAGCCCAGCCCGCTCAGGAAAGTCTTTCAGGGCCTCCAGGCAGTGCTCCACGCACTCCGCGGCCAAAGCCCGGGATCGTTCCAGCCCGTAGAGGCGGGGGTAAGTCTGCTTACCCAGGGACCGATCGCTGCCCACCGGTTTCCCCAAGCTCTGGGCATCACCCACTTCATCCAGGATATCATCGGTGATCTGGAAAGCTAAGCCAAACCATTCGCCGTAGCGGGTGATGGCCGCGAGCTCCTCCTCGCTGGCTCCGCCCAGAAGTGCCCCGCTGCGCAGCGCGGCCTTGAACAGCGCCCCGGTCTTGTGGGTGTGGATGTAGCGGAGGGTCTCTTCATCGGGGGTCTGCTCTGTGCTCAGCAGGTCCACAGCCTGTCCCCCCACCATCCCCCGGGATCCTGCGCCCAGGGCCAGCTCACCCACGATGCGCACCGCTGTTTCCGGAGACACCCCGTATTTTTCCGGCAGCCGGGCCAGTTCAGCAAAGGCTTCCGTCAGCAGGGCATCCCCGGCCAAGACGGCCATGGCTTCCCCGTAGACGATGTGGTTGGCGGGCTTACCCCGCCGGAAATCATCATCGTCCATACAGGGCAGATCGTCATGGATCAGGGAATAGGCATGGATCATCTCCACCGCGGCGGCTAGACCCGCAGCCTGGGCAGGGTCCCCGCCCACCGCGGCGCAGGCCCCCATGGCCAAAACGGCCCGGAGGCGTTTTCCGCCCCCCAGGGTGGAATAGCGCATGGCTTCATGCAGAACTTGGGGGAAGGTGTCCGCCGGGGGCAGCGCCTTATCTAAACTTGCCTCGACATCTTGGATCCAGCTGGACCACTCCCGGGAGAGGATCGTCACTCTTCTGCCACCTCCAGGGGTTGGATTTGTCCTTCCTTAATCATGATCTCGATTTTACCTTCCGCCTCATCCAGCTTATTGCTGCAGAAGCGGGCCAACTTGACCCCTTCTTCGAACAGGGTCAAGGACTCATCCAATGTGGACTCGCCCTGTTCCAGCAGGCGGACGATCTCTTCCAGTCGGGCCAGGGCCTCCTCAAATTTTAGCTCCTGGGCATTAGGCTCCGTCATGGAGAACTCTCCCTTCTACTCTGCACACTAAGCGCCCTTGATAGAGGGTTACGTTCACCGCATCCCCGCTGCTTACCTGCTCTGCACTGCGCAGCACACGCCCCTCTTCATCTGAGCAGATGGCATAGCCCCGGGCCAGGGTCTTGAGGGGGCTGAGCGTCTCCAGCTTCCCCGCAAAGGTGCCCAGCCGGCTGCGGCGTAAAGCCAGATTGTGGGTGGTGTGCAGACCCAGGCTGGTCACCAGGTCATCCACTCTCTGGCGCAGTTGATTCACCATAAAGTCGGGCCGCTTCAGGGCGGCACTCTTGGTCAGCTGAGCCAGGAATCTGCGTTCCGCGCCGATCTTCCGCCGCAGGGCAGCCGCCAAGCGGACCCCATACGACCCCACCGCAGCCCTCAGTTCGCTCTGGAGGGGCACCACCAGCTCCGCGGCGGCAGACGGGGTGGGGGCCCGGAGATCGGCCACGAAGTCGGCGATGGTGAAGTCGGTTTCGTGCCCCACCGCAGAAACCACGGGGATGGCGGATTGGGCTATGGCCCGGGCCAGCTGCTCGTCGTTGAAAGCGGACAGCTCCTCGAAGGATCCCCCTCCCCGGCCGATAATCAGCACATCGCAGTCTGTACCTTGGGCCAGCTCCAGGGCGTGGCGCAGACTGGCCGGCGCTTCTTCACCCTGAACTAAAGCGGGAAAGACCAGCACATTCACGCCGGGATGACGCCTGGTGAGCACGTGCAGGATATCCCGGAGCGCCGCCCCAGAGGGTGAAGTGATCACCCCCACTCGCCTGGGCAGCAGAGGCAGGGGCTTTTTGCGGGCCGGGTCGAAAAGCCCCTCCGCTTCCAGCTTGGCCTTGAGCTGTTCAAAGGCCAGGTGCAGCTCGCCGATTCCTTGGGGAAACAGCACCTCCACATAGAGCTGGTACTCCCCATTGGGTTCATAGACCCCCACCGAGCCCACTGCGATCACGGTGTCGCCGTTTTTGGGCAGGAACTTGAGCAGCCGGTTGCGGCTGCGGAACATCACCGCTTTGATCCGGCTGTGGGCGTCCTTCAAAGAGAAGTACATGTGCCCCGAGGAATGGTGGACGAAGTTGGAAACCTCACCGATAACAGCCAGGTTCTGGAAAACAGGATCGGCCAGGGCCGAGCTGATCATCCTGGTTAGTTCACTGACGGTGATGGGCTGCACCGGCATCCCCCTTTGCTTTGTGGTTAAGGCAGATAGAGCGCCCCTTCCCGCAGGGCACTGAAATAGGCGGCTCCCAAGGCATTGTCCACGCTGTAGCGGGGCGGCGCGAAGTACAAGCACCAGTTAGGCAATCTCCGCTGAAGCTCCCCCCGGATCAGCAGATTGGCCGCTACCCCGCCCACCAGCAAGAGCTCGCGGCAGTCTGTTCTCTCCTCCGCCCAGCGGATCCATTTCACCAGCGTCCTGGCGATGCCAAGCAGGCAGGAGCGCGCCAAGATCGCGGGCTCCACCTGGCCCACCATCCTCTCCAGGGCGGTGAGGGGACCGGAGAAACTCACCACCCCCTGCCGGTGAAAGGTGGGTACAGGTACCGTCTCCGTGGTCTCGTCCGCCAGCGCCTCCAAGGCAGGCCCAGCAGGAAAATCCAGACCCAGCCGTACCCCCAAGCGGTCCACAACCTGACCCGCATGCAGATCCAGCGTTCCGCCCCAGAGGTCTATGCCCAGGCGGTAGGTCTCACTGTTCCTCACCACATGCATAAGCTCGGTTGTTCCACCGGACAGGTGAATGGCGAGAAACTCACGGGCCTGGGGACCTGGAGCTGCGGCAATCCCGCTCCAGATGTGTGTTTCCTGATGGGAAAGCTCGTGGCAAGGCACGTGGAAAAAATCCGCCAGGCTCCGGGCCAAGCCCCGGCCTGGCAAAAACACGGGCATGTAGGAATCGTCCTGCGGTCGGGGCTGCACAGAAACGCCCAGAGCCGCCAGGGTATGGCCAGCCAAAGCCGGCCGCAGGGCTGAGGTGAGCTCCGGCAGATTCTTCACGTGTTGAAATAAAGCTTCTGATTGGCGCAGTCCCCGCGAACCAGAAGCTACTTGCAGCGGCAGGCGTTCATCGGCGATGATCTCCCCGTCCTCGCCCAGCAGACACATGGATGTTGTGTAGTTGCTGGTGTCAATGCCGAGAAAAACCCTCATGCAAAGCCCCCATCCCGGACCACGGTGCCAAGGAGCCCGTTGATGAACTTGGGTGATTCCTCATCGCCGAATTCCTTGGCCAGCTCTACGGCTTCGTTCACCGCCACCCGCACCGGGATTTCATCCATAAAAACGATCTCGTAGATCGCCAGCCGCAGAATGTTGCGATCCACAAAACCAAGCCGGTGTACCTGCCAACCCTTGGAGACCGCGGAGATCTGGGCATCAAGGGCGGGCAGCTTCTGCATTACTCCCCGCACGACCTCTTTCACATATTCCTGGTTGTCCACATCTAGTGCAGCATCGTCCAACCGCTGTTCCAGCGCGGTTTCCACGTCACTGTTGGCCAAGTCAATCTGGAACAGGGTCTGAAATGCAACTTGGCGTGCCAGCCTTCTACTCAAACGCGATCACCTCAAAAACCGACCCAAGAAACTGTCCGACCCCCTGGGGGAATCCAGCAGCGCTCCGAGATACAGCCCGGCGGCAACACAGAGCACCACGAACAAGCCCTTCAGAATCCCGTAGGCGATGATAATCCAACCAAGTATGAGACCGAGCACCGCACCGAAAATCTTCCCCATGTGGGCACTCAGTATGGCCACAAGCCTTTCCTTCATTGCGCACACACCTTTCTACGCTATCCCATGGAGTTCGGTGTCGGTTTTCTTGGAAATTCCCACCACTGATATGTCAATCTCCTGGATGACTACTCCCACCGTTTTTTCCACATATTCCTTTACGCTTTCCTGAATCTCTTCAGAAAGCTCCCCCAGATTGTGATCGGGATAAGCGGTGATTTTCAAAGTTACCTTCGGTTCCACCACATCTGTAAAGGAAGCCCGTACCTGCTGCACGCCGGGTATCTGACTGGCCGCCTCCACAATGAGGCTCTCCACGCTGTCGGCGCTGATGCGCACGGTACCTAGTTCCCGCTGGTAAACGATATACTTACTGGTATCCATCCTGCCGATCAAAACCACCAGATAGGCAGCTAAAAGCACCAGAATGAGGGCTACCAGGGAACCGTCAAAACCGAAGCTGGGCGAGTTCAGCCAAGCCACCAGCACGTCGCTGCCAAACAAGGTGGCCGCGGTCAAACCCGCAAAAATGACCAACACCAGTGCACTGATCCCAAGAAACACTCGGTCCAAAAGAGTCATCTTACTTCCCCCTAGAGGCGGGCACCTGCTCTTCTTCTACCTTTTCTCCCTTGTCTTCCTTCTTCTCTTGAGGAAACTGGACACCCAAAACGTGCAGATTAACTTCCATCACATCAAGGCCGGTCATAACCTCGATGGCGCGCTTCACGTTCTCCTGGATCTGCCGGGCGACTTCGGGAATGCTGTAACCATACTCGATGATCACAAAGAGGTCGACCACGCATTCGTGGGCCCCAACATCCACCTTGACGCCCTTGGACAGATTGCGGTGCCCCAGCATTTCCGCGATTCCTCCGGCAATCCCGCCACTCATACCGGCGACGCCCGGTACTTCAGTGGCAGCCAACCCGGCAATGATCCCCACTACTTCGTTGGCAATCTTCAGATCGCCCAATTCAGTGCGGCGTTCGTTTTCTGACATGTTCCACACCTCCTTAGGGTATTATACCAAACAATTCCTTATCCTACAATTTTCGATTCTGGGGCGATAGTGTCAAGGCACTGTAGGATCGAAGGTCCGTTCCCGCCCCTGTGACGAGCCAAGATATCATGTCGTTCTGATCAGAACTCGAACACTGCGTTGGATATGCGTCGCAACAATGGAGACCAACCCTTAGTGCCACTGGCAAGGGAAGGAATGTTACCTAGAGTCTCGCAACTTGAACCAACGGCTTTGGAAATCTGACGCACAGCCGCCGTAGGAACATGCTCTGAAGTAAACCCCTTCTTCCTCTGGGCGCTTTGCTCTATGTAAACCTGGGATAAATTGACTCCATTCGCGCGATGGACTCTCAAGTGGGCCATCTGGTTGGCCCCCAAGTACGACCATCCCATGGGTCGGCTGCTCAAGCGTGCGGACAAAACATGACTCACGTGGCCTTCCGCACTGCAACCGACAAGCAGTCTGTCGTATTTCCGCATAGCCCGGATACCGCTCCATTGGTTGTTGATGTATGTTTGGACTTCCGAAATGGCCTTCTTGCGAGATTCCTTTTCCGTCTCTTGGCGAAATGCCGCTAGAAGGCGGTTCATTTCTCGCTTCTTTCCGCTCAATACAGCTCCAAACAGGGCTTCCCTCTTTTCTTCGTCGGCACCTGCTGCCCTGAAAATGGCACGCCGCAGATGAAACCCGTCAAGTACATAGTGTGCACCATGAATGTACTCGGCTCCAGCCTTGATCCAAGGAACCCCATCACCGGAAATGAAGATGTATTTCGTCTGTTCGAGATCGTAAGTGGCCTCAAGATAGCGCCAAATGGTGTCCCAGATCACCTGTGACGCAGTACCAGGAGGAAAAGTGAAGTACTTCTTCCCAATCAGCTCATACCGATCCTTGCCGACTCTAACTCGTCCTTCATGGACGTAGACAAGACGTTGCTCAAAAGCACTAACACCTTTCTCTCGATGCGGAACATGGTCTTCATCGGCCTCAACGTACAGGATGCTGGCAACCTTCTTAACCTTAATTCTTTCCTTGAGCTCTATCTTCTCGGGCTGCAATTTTCGGACAATGTTGAGAACGGTCTGCCCTGATACTCTAATGCCCGTATGGGTTTCAAAGCTCTTACCCGCCTTGGCGTACGACCGGTCAACAGCTTCTTCTAACAAGTCCGCTTCCAGTAGGGTGTCGAGGCGTTGGTGAGGCTTGTATCCCACCAACCTATCTGCCAAATGCGCATGTTGTCCGGATTTCTTGTTCCGGAACAGTGTACGTTCATAGTGAACTTCACCAAAGGGTGAGAGGATGGTCTTGGGGTCTCGTCGTACGATAACCCAACCTTTCCTAAGCGGAAGGTTGTCGCGCAACTCCTGGTCAATCAACTCCAGTACCCGCTGCTGAATGGTACAGCAGATTCTGTTCAGACCATTTCGCAACGCCTGCTGAAAGGCCGGCATCCCCTTACCGGCCATAACCTCGGACACCGCTTCTTTGACAACTTCCTGAAAGGAAAACACTAGACTTTCATCGAATATTGCTTGCATAGAAGATCTCACCTCTGAGTACTTCGTACTCGTCTCCTGCAGGGACGGTGGGATCTTCTTCTATTTTCTTGAGTCAAACTCCTGTCCTACAGTAACTTTACACTAGCTTCTGGGGCAGCGGAGAGCCCCAGGCCACGGAACTAAAAAGGCCCCAAACCCACAGGTCTGAGACCCAAGGGAACTCAGCCTTAGACACTAGTCGTCTCATCAACGATGGTGATCCGCTCCATACTCAGTCCCGTCAAGCGGTGCACCAGTTCACCGATGCGGGCCGCCTCATCCCTGGTGAGGGTAACCGGTACCACCACCGTGATCGCTTCCTGGTCCAAAAGCACCAGGGCATCCAGATACCCCTTGGCCTTGAGCAGATTTTCAATTTCCGTTTCCCTGGTGATTCGCTCAATGAGCAGCTGGAGCTGAATCTGGGCTTCCTCCCTACGCTCCTCCTGCGTATGGGCATCGTAGGCGATGTTCTGCAGCAGTTCGATCTGCCTGCTGCGCATGCGCTCCCGTTCCAGTTTGTACTCGGCGAACTTGGTGGGTACCGTGCGCACCGTGACCGGCTCCACCACCACAACCTGCTCCACGCTGCTGGTGGGTTCGGCGGTCACCGCTTCTTCCGGCAAATCGCTTTCCACCCGGAAAATGTAAACCAAAGCCGCCAGCACCAAAACCATAATGACTAGATTCCGCAGGGCCTTCTTGCCCCGTACAACGTAAAACTTGGCCATTTTCCACCCTCCTATCTTTGAAAAACAACCTCAATGCGGTACATAGCCAGCTGCAGGGCAGTGGCCACGGCCTGGGCCACCGCCAGCCTCAGCTCGGCACTGGCCGGCGCATCCACCACCACCAGCACCCCCCTCACTTGGGGCTCAATCTGCTCCAGCACCAGGGGAATTTCCCGGCGGTCCGCATCACTGCGGAGGATAACAGGTGTTGAAGTGAACCGCCTCTCCACCGAACCCTCTGGTCCCGTGCGCACCTCTTCGGTGACGTTTCGGGCCACCTCCAGCCTGGCCCCCCGGTCCATGGTCAAAAACACGGAGCAGCGCTTCCCCCCCAGCATCATGTTGAGAATGTCCGTGAGCTCTTTAGCCAGGCGCTCACCCAGATCCCCAGGCCCTTCCGAAGGCTGCGGAGCAGGCGGTGCTGTGTACGACTGGGGCCCTGGCGACGGCTGAAGCAGAAGCAGGCCCGCTCCCATCACCAGAATCACCGCCAGCCAGGGAAGTATCCTTTTCTGCCGCTCGGTCAAGCGATTCCAGAGTTCACCCATGGCCCACCTCCTCACTACGGCCAGGGCAGCACGGCGATGTGCCCGGGGGAAACCCGCAAAAGCGCGGCTGCCGTTTCCTGAACATCCAGCCTCAGGTGGGGCTCGTATGGTTCCAGGAAAATCCGCACACTCTGGGCCCCGCTGCCCTGAGGGGGCAGGTCCGCCTGGACCTTCTGCACCCCTGGGAGGGCCGCCAAAGCCTTTTCCAGTTCAGCCGCGAACTGCTGATCATGCTCCTGCCACAGGACCTGGATCCCTGCCCACTGCAGCCGCTCCGCGGAGAGCTCCACCTCAGGGGCGACATCTGTTCCGCGCAGCCAGGCCAAATCTACCCCCAGCAGGTCCTGGTTCACCAGCAGCACCAGGGGCTGCAGGACGGCCAGCATCAGGCACAACCCCAGCACCAGTTTGGCAAACCTGGCCAGCTCCCCCGGGGGGAGCAGCAGCTCCGACACACCCAGAAGAACCACTAGACTTAACAGCGTTTGCAGCCACTGTTTCCAGTACATCGACTTCACCTCATGAAAACGGCTAAGTTACCTATGCCCACCAGGATGGTAATGGCCAGGAAGAACATGAGTGCGGCGGTACCCAGGGCAATCATCACCAAGACCAAAGAACTCTCCAACACTGCCAAGGCCTGCAGCAGGCGCCGATCACTGATGGGTTCCAGCAGGGCACCCACCAGCTTGTAGATGAACACCATGGCCAGGACCTTGAGCAGGGGAGCTGCCATCAGGCAGAGGATCATCACCAGGCCAAAGATACCCACGGCGTTTTTGATCAACAATGACCCGCCCACAACCACCTCCAGGCTGTCGGCGAACATGCCGCCGGCAATGGGAATGAAGGCCTTGGTCAAGTACTTGGCTGTGCGCAGCGAGATGCCATCTGTAATGGGGGCAATGGCGCCCCGCACCACCATGAAGCCGGAGAAGACGATGAACATAACTCCGAGAATAGTGATCACCGCCTGCCTGAGCAGGCCGCCCAGCTTGGGGAAGGCGAACTCGCTGCTGAAGCTGCTCACCAGGGAAAAGGCGGTGCTGAGCAGGATCAAAGGAAGCAGCAGGTGCTGCACCAAGCTGGCGATGGTGGTCACCAGGGCCCAGAGCAGAGGATGAAACACCGCAGCGGAAGTCACTCCCCCCACCGCGACTAAGAGTGTGGCCAACATGGGCAGGAGGGAATGCATAAAACTCACCATGGTATCCACTGTCTCCTGGGCAATGCCGGCCGCCAAGCGGAAACTCTGCAGCCCCAAAAGGACCAGGACGAAAAAACAAACGGCAAAGGCCAGATCCACCACCATCTTGCTGCCAAAGGAAGTGCTCAGTCTCTGGAGCAAAGCGGCTAAAATGCCAATCACCAGAAGCTGGCGCAGGAGGGCTAGGCTGAGGCTCAACTCCCCCAAGAAGCTTTGCAGCAGCAGTGCCAGAAGCTCCCCCACAGATCGGGAGGTGGTGGCCCCCGCGGTGAGATCCCGCCAATGGAGGCTGGGCACCAGCTCCCGGTAGCCCTCCTCCAAAGTTTCTGTAAAGCGCAGCAGCTGCCCCAAATCCAGCTCTTCCAGCTGGGCCCGGATGGACTCTTGGAAAAGCTCCTGAGCCTGCCCGCAGCTGCCCATGCACAGGAGGACCACAAGTAAACCGGCGGCAAGCACTCTAGCCACGGCCGCCACCTTCTACAGGCCCAGGAGGCCAAACAGGGTCTGGACGATGGCCTGGAGCAGAGGCAGGCCGATGATGAGGATGACCAGCTTCCCCGCGAGTTCGATCACCGCAGAAATGGCCGCCTCCCCCGCTTCTTGGCTGACCTGCACCCCGAAGGAGGTGACATAGGCCACCCCAATGGTCTTGAGCACCGGGTTGAGATAGAAGGAGCCGATGGAGCCTTCCCGGGCCAGGGCAGTTAAGGCCTGCACCACGCTGGCAACTTCCGGCATAAGAATCAGCAGCACCACTCCGGTAAAGGCCACGGCCAGCAAAACCGCCCAGGAGGGCTGCTCTTCCCGAAACTCCGCTTGAAAAACCGTCAGCGCTATACCCACACCCACCACCAGGGGAAGCCAGAGCACAGCCTTCACCACCTAAAGACCGATTCCACATGGGAGAACAGCTGGCCCACCATCTGCACCAGCCACAAAAGCACGATGATAACCCCGGCCAAGCTCAGCATCTGGGCTTGTTCTTTGCGGTCCGCCTGCACCAGGAAAATGTTGAGCACCGCCACCAAAATGCCTAGGCCGGCGATGCGGTAGATCGGAGATAAGTCGGTCAACGCCCATCCCTCCTAAACCAAGAGCAGCACGAGGAGCAGTCCTGCGCCGAAGCCCAAATACTGCCAGAGGCGCAGGTGTTTTTCTTGATCCCGTTCCGCCGCGGCCAGCGCCTGTTCCAACCGGTAGAGCAGCTGTTTGAGGTGTTTGCTCTGTTCCGCGGCGTCGCTGCGGCCGAGAACCTTTCCGCAGGCGTGGAGTTCTTCCAGTACCTCAGGGGGCAGGCCGTCCTGCGCCAAAATGGCCAAGCCCTGGTCCCAGATGGAGGCAAAACTCTCGCCGGTGCCGGCGGTCAAAGCCTCCTTGAGCTCTGTGAGGAATCTGCCCACGGCACCTGAAAAGTGGGCGGCCTGCCCGGCGATGAGCTTGGGCAGGGTGGTGCGGGCGAAGTGGATCTCCGATTCCAGGAGCTGGACAAAGCGGATCAGTTCCCGCAGATGGTGTACCCGCTGTTTGTAGCTGCCAGCGATGATGAGGCCCATCCCCCCGCAGGAAAAAATGATCAGGGCCGCGGCTAAGCTCTTCATATCCTCACCCCTGTCCTCCTATGCTTATGACCGCTATCCGATTCTTAGAACCGACTCCACTGTCCCGGGGCCCAGGCGGCGGGAGAGGATCACCACCAGCTCAAAAACGCCTAAGCCGTCCTTGAGCCAGCTGCGCCTTTTCACCTGCTCCCAGCCCTCCCCGTGGCAGGTGGCCATGACCTTGACACCGCTGCGGGCCAGTTCAGCCAAGATCCAACCATCTCTCTGTTGGCCGATCTCATCGGTGACCACAACCTGTGGGGCCAGGGCCCTGAGGGCGTGCTGGACGCCCAGTTCCTTGGTGTAACCGTCTAGTACATCTGTCTGGAGCCCCACATCCAGTTGGGGCACGCCCTGGTAGGAAGAGGCGATTTCCGAACGCTCATCGATGACCACGACTTGAAAACCCGCCCCAGCCACCTGGCGGGTGAGATCCCGCAGCAGGGTCGTTTTGCCGCACCCCGGCGGAGAGACGATCAAAGTGGAGAGCACCCGCTCCCCGGGGCGGGGTACCACCTGCTTGATCACGGAGTCAGCCGCCCCCAAGACCTCCCTGGCCCGCCGGAAGTTCAGGGAAGAGATGCTGCGGATGGTTTTCAGGCTGCCGCCGCTGTACACCGCTTGGCCGGCGATGCCCACTCGATGCCCGCCGGGGAGGGTCAAATAGCCGCCTAGGATTTCCTGTTCCCAGGCGTACCAGGAGCTTTCCGTGATCAGCTGCAGCGTGCGCTCCAGATCGTCCCCGGTGACCAGATAGGCCCGGCTGGACGGTGCAGGCTGCGCCTGGGGCGAGAGGTAGAAATAACCGGTTCGGTCCTTGAGCATCAAGGGCCGCTGGAGCCGCAGACGCACTTCCTCCAGTTCCCCCAGGGGGGCCCGGCTCACCAGTTCCCTGATGGCAGGGGCTAGAAACTTAAGCATGTAGCCCACCTCTACCGCACTATATGAGCAGAGGGGACAAGTTATGACAAAAAAAGACTGCCCCTTAACCGGGCAGCCTCGCTGATCTTAGGTACTAGTCTCTTCTTATTCCTCTTCTTCAGGCTCGGTGTCTTCGTTGAAGACCTCTTCTAAGTCTTGGAAATCATCGGTTTCAACGACCACGGCACCACAGCGCTGGCAGCGGATCTGGATTCCCTCATCAAACAGGAAGTCCTCATCAAACCTCATCACATACCCGCATTCGGGGCACTCCGCTTCGGCATAGGACTCCTCATCATCGTCCCACTCCTGGGGATAGTACTCATCCTCATCCGCGAAAAACTCATCTTCCAGGTAGGCCAGGTCGAAATCCACTTCCTCCAGATACTCTTCCAGCTCCCTTTGGGCTTGCTTCAGCTCTTCCACATCCGCGGCCAGCTGCTCTAGGATCTGCAAAACCCTGGAAAACAGAAAAGTGGCTCGACCTTCCTCCGGCGGCGACTCTCCGTCAATCACCCCGCGCAAGTATGCGATCTTCTCCTTTACGGTCTCCAACAAATCCACCTCCTAATTCTTCTGCCTGATTAAGCCCGGGAGAGATACTCCCCTGTCCTGGTATCCACCTTCACCATATCGCCCTGTTCCACAAAGAGGGGCACCTGCACCGTGATACCCGTCTGCAGCGTAGCCGGCTTGGTGGCACCCTGTGCGGTATCGCCTTTGAAGCCCGGCTCGGTATGGACAACCTCTAACACGACTGTTGTGGGCAGTTCCACGCCCACCGGCTGACCCTGGTAAAACTGGATGCCGATGGTCATGTTCTCAATAAGGTATTTCGGGGCATCCCCCAGGTCGTCCTTGGTCAGGGAAATCTGATCATAGGTTTCCATATCCATGAAGAAATAATCATCGCCGGTGCTGTACATAAATTGCATTTCCTTCAGCTCGATATGGGCGCGGGCCACCTTCTCGCCGGCCCTGAAGGTCTTTTCCACAGTGTTCCCGCTGCGCAGATTTTTCAGTTTGGTCCGCACAAAGGCCGCGCCCTTGCCCGGCTTCACATGGAGAAACTCCACGACACTGTAAATTTCACCGTCCACCTCGATGGTGAGTCCTGTGCGCAAATCGTTCACTGAGATCATAGCCGCTTCCTCCTATTCCACCACATACAGTTCTTTGAAGCTGGACGTCAAGACCTCGTGGCCATCTTCGGTGACCACCACCAAGTCTTCGATCCGTACCCCGCCAAAGCCAGGCAGGTACACGCCGGGTTCCACAGTCACAATCATCCCGGGCGCCAGCACCGTCTGATCGGTCTTGGAAAGCCGCGGGTTTTCGTGGACCTCCAGGCCCACACTGTGCCCCAGGCCGTGCCCGAAATAGTCGCCGTAACCCGCTTCGGCAATGATCTCCCGGGCAATGGCATCGATTTCCGCCCCGGTTTTTCCTGGCGCCACAGCCTCCACGGCCTCCACCTGCGCCTTGAGTACCAGATCATAGATGAGCAGATGCCGCTCCTCGGGCTCGCCGATGACGATGGTCCTGGTCATATCGGAGCAGTAGCCGTTCACCACGCAGCCGAAGTCCATCACCACGAAATCGCCATAGCTCAAGATGCGTTCCCCGGGCCGAGCATGGGGCAGGGCACTCTGGGGGCCAGAGGCCACAATGGGGGCAAAGGACATGGCGCTGGCACCTTTCCGGCGCATGAGATACTCCAATTCCAAGGCGATCTCCCGCTCCGTGCGGCCAGATTTGATGTTGGGCAACAGCTCGGCAAAGGCTTCATCTCCGATCTGGGCCGCGCGGCGGATGTGCTCGATTTCAGCGGGGGTCTTGCACATGCGCAGCTCTTCCACCCAGCCGCTGCTCCCCTTAAGCTCCACCGCAAACCTATCCTGCCACTCCCTGAGCTGCTTGACGGTGACATGCTCCTCTTCAAAAACGATGCTGCGGATATTTTCCCCCTTGATCAGCTCTTCTAGTGCATCATTGTACGTCTCAATCCTGATCAGTTCCCAACCAGGGCATTCCGCCTTTACTTGTTCCACATAACGAAAGTCGGTCAAAATGGCCTGCTTCGTGCTGGAAATCCAGACCAGGCCGGCAGAACCGGTGAAACCCGTTATGTAGCGTCTGTTGACGGGATTGGAGATAAGGAAAACATCTGCGCCTTCAGCCTGCAGACGCTCGCGAATCCGGGCTACTCGCTCCATACTCGACCTCCTAAATGGCAGTTGATAACTGTCTTTTCTATCCCTTTTATGGAAACTCCTGCCTTACTCCGCAATTGGCAAAAGAAAAACCCCATCTGGGATTGGGGTTTTAGGCTTTGGGCTGGAAATACAAGGTAACGCTCACGGTCTCCTTGTTCTTATGTACCGTCAAATCCGCCAGGGAATAGTCCTTCAGTTGGGGATGGGTGCGCTTGAGCTCCTGCACCGTCTGGCGGATGTCTCCCAGAAACTGCCCGCTGGACTCAAACACAACGGCTGTTTCATAGACAAAGGGCTGCACAGCATCATCCTCCCTGACCCATTTGATACTAACAGTATGTGCAGGGAGGACAAGCTTTATGCCTAAAAACGATCTATTTTTTCCGTCCGATCAAGTTGGGCCTAATGAAGTGCTTCACGCCCACCGGGATATGGAGCCGCAGCTTAAAAGGGGTCTTCCGGGCGGAAACCCAGCCTAACCCACTGATCAGCAAATCTTCCCCCGGCCTAAGGCAAACGGGGCGCTGTTCCCAACGGGCGAAGGCGGAATCCCGCTGCAGCCACTTTTCCAGATGCTTGAGGCTGGATTTATGCCAGTGTACACCTGAGCCGGTGAAGCCCAGAAGGAGCCCTCCCTCCCCCGCTTCCAGACATTCCACTACGCACAAGCCCGCGATCAGAACTAGATCACCTGGGCCCACGGGGTAAAGATGGGACGAGATGCTTTTGTGGGGGATGATCTTCACCGCCTGCTCCGCCCCCACCAGGTCGCTGATCCGGCCCCGGGGGACAAAGCCCGGGGAATCGCCCAAGGTAATCCCTGGACAGTGCCATTGGGAGACGCTCACCGTCGTGCCCGGATAGGGGCTGATGGTGGGTTTGATCCCCCGGCGCTGGCCTCCGCCGATGCGCATTCGCAAAAGGCGCTCCAACACGCTTGATTTTCCCACATTGGTCACGCCCACGAAGAGCACCCGGCTGCCCAGGCCCTCCACCCGATCCGCCAGGGCGGGAAAGCCCCAGCCGGTAACGGCGCTGATCAGGCAGACCTCTACCCCAGGCAGGCCCAAATCCTTAAGGCGGCGGCGGGCCCACCGCTCCACTTCATCCAGGGGTGTCTGGGGTGGAAGGAGGTCCACCTTGTTCACGGCCACAAGCAGCTCGCGGCCCTGCAGCAGGCGGATAAACTCTGGAGGCAGCCCCGATTCAAAATCCAGGATGTCCACCACCAGGACCACCCCTTGGGCCCAGTCCAGACCGTGGGCGATGGACTGGAGGGCCTGGTCCGCCTGGACTGCCCCCAGTTCATGGCGGCCGTAATGGATAATCCTGTAGCACCGCTGGCAGATGATGGAACCCCCCTCTTCCAGCAGGTGTTCCGGCACATAGCCGAATTTTTCCGGATCTGTGCTTTGGATTTTGGCTCCGCAACCCTGGCAGTACAGTTCCCGCATTTTATTCGCTCCCCAGCCGAGATCTAAGGGCTGCTTTGTCGATGAGTCCAAGCCGCGCTAATCTTCCCAGTGCCTTCCGCTCCAGGCGGCGCATGATTTTCGTCATGCCCAGCTCCGTTGTGCTCAGGGGATTGACCAAAACGGTAAGAAGTCCCAGGCGGTTCCCTCCGAAGACGTCGGTAAAAAGCTGGTCGCCCACCACAGCCACCTGCTCCGGCGGTAGACCCAAGAGGGCCAGCCCCCGGCGAAACGCCCTGGCCAGGGGCTTCATGGCCCGGGGTACGGCGGGGATGTCCAAGAGGTCGGCAAAGCTTTTGGTCCGCTCTGGCAGGGCGTTGGAAACCAGGCAGATGCGGAACCCCTCCGCCTTGGCCCGCCTGATCCACTCCACCAAAGCCTGATCGATTTGGGGATTGCCCCAGGGAACTATGGTGTTGTCAATATCCACCAGCAGGCCCGCTATACCGCGGCGCCTCAGGTCAGCTAGATCCACATCCAGCACACTGGGATAGATGGCATCGGGAATGAGTAACTTCATCCAACTGCAGCTCCACTTCACTTAATGTCCATCTATTATACCACACTCCCAGTTCAGGAGAAAATAGCCAAAGGGCTCGATAGCGTCAAGGCTCATTGTAGAATGAAATGCAACACGAAGAAATGAATGGAACCACAGCCAGAAACCCTGTATGATGTTGGTAACCAAACTAACACGATACGGAGGGTTTAGCTATGGTTCCTGAACATAAGAATACCACATCTCGCC
>NZ_JBHGXH010000150.1:0-1240 GCF_041936445.1 Candidatus Darwinibacter acetoxidans
GGTCAATAATATAGTCTACCGGGAAACCTTGCGCCGCGAATAGTTCGTGCGGCTCAAGCATCCTCATGCCGATGTCCACGATCTGGTAATCCTCTCCCTCTAACATTTAACTATTTCCGCTATCGCCCTAAATATCGGATAAGCCTGCGCCGGCACAACTGCATCGCCCAGCGCTTTTAGTTTCTCTACCCTGTCCTTTACCCCGGTTGCGATTCTCGGCGGTTCCCAGGGATACTGTGGCCCTGGCCCGGCAGGCCATCTATATCCAGCCAGCCCGGCGGGAGGCCCATCAAAATTTCTACCCATGCCGGATTGAGTTGGCCTTTGCCCTCTTTCGTCCCCCTGGTCGGGTTCCCCTTCCCACCCCATTCGTCCAGACGGCCGGCATTGTTCCCGGTGCATGACGTCGGGGTCGGCCACATTACTGCCGTCTGCAAATTCTCCCCGCCCTGCCGGCCCTGTTTGCCTGGGCCGGTTGAGCAGTTGCTGAGGGGCGTCGGCCAGTTCTTTGCAACCTCGTTTAGCGGTCTGCTGTTCTTGTTTAAAGTTTCTTGAGAAGCATTGCCCGATTTCCAATCCCTCGCGGCAGGCGTCGGCCAGGTTTCGTGTTTCACCTGATCTGTCAGGGTAACCATGCTTTTGCCCGTTTTCCGGCACTCCTCGTAAAACTCTTTTGACTTCGGCCCCTGCATGGCATTGTGCGCTTGCGGAGTGCGCCACGATGAACACCCTTTCCCGCTTGTGTGGCGCACCGACATCACCAGCTCCATAGCACAGCCATCCAACACGATACCCGCTTTGGGCCAAGTCTCGGAGTATTCTTCCAAAGAGTTTCCTTCCGTCTGAAATAGCCTGGGCTGAGAGAAGCCCCCTGACGTTTTCCGCCACAACCCAGCGCGGTCTAATTTCGCAAATGACGCGGAGCATTTCATCCCATAGCCATCTTTCGTCTGTGTCGCCTTTTCTTTGTCCGGCGCAGCTAACCGGTTGACAAGGGAAGCCGCCGCTGAGAAGGGCCAGGGTTCCCGGCTTGATTCCCGTTTTTTGCTCGAAGGTTTCTGCTGTGACATCTTTGACATCCCTCCATCTCGGCACATTGGGCCAGTGATACTCC
The DNA here is from genome assembly GCF_041936445.1 of Candidatus Darwinibacter acetoxidans. Classification (NCBI taxonomy): domain Bacteria; kingdom Bacillati; phylum Bacillota; class Clostridia; order Candidatus Darwinibacteriales; family Candidatus Darwinibacteriaceae; genus Candidatus Darwinibacter; species Candidatus Darwinibacter acetoxidans. The sequence continues at coordinate 1,115 of NZ_JBHGXH010000150.1, forward strand.
AGGACCCGGTTGCAATAGTCGTCTATTTCCACCTGACCAACAGTCCGAAAGCCTGCCATTTCCGCGGCCAGATCAAGGCCGCCGATGCCGGAAAATAAGGATAGGTGCGTCATTGCCCCGCCTCCG
>NZ_JBHGXH010000151.1:0-2697 GCF_041936445.1 Candidatus Darwinibacter acetoxidans
CGGCGCATAGCGGCGCGACATAGCGCGACAATGCGAGACGGCCGGCAGGTCGCCCCTGAAGCGAACCAGTGCGAACCATACCGAAACACCGAACCGACGAAGAGCGACGAGGCCGGCCCACAACATAGCGCAACATTCCAGGAACCCCCGCCCGGAATACGCGGCATATTACCCGTAGTTCCTCCACAGACCGGAGTATATGCGGCCGACGCATACCGCCCGGGAAGCGACGAGTGGCAACAATGCACCGGAAACAAAAGCCGTTTCCCGTGGAGCCCGGGAGGGGCGGCACGACGGGATCATCTACACGCAGCGGTGAAGGCGAAGGAGAACCAGGGGGGGCGACGGACAGATCTTAACCTTTTGCAGAATTCTGCAAAAAGTAAACCGATCGACACCCGCGCCCCTCCTCCGGGAGAACGGCAGGAGAGGCCTACACAGAAGCCCGTAGCCGGACGATCTCCGACCGGGTGATACCCTGACACCTCCCGAACACCGGCCGACACCAGGCAGCCCCCCGGCCTTTGGAGAATTCTCCAAAGCCTGCAATACTGATGCAGGCGCGGACACCGGCCGACACCAGGCAGGCACCAGGTTTGCACCGGCACTTTTGCGGGGAATATTCGTTTACCGCAACCGGCACCAGGCCGACACCGGACCGGGGAGCCCTGGAGGACTTTGTCAGAATTCTGACAAAGTCCACCCTATCGACACCCACACACGCGAGGAGGCACTTTTGGAGAATTCTCCAAAAGTCCACTTTGGTACCCCGCACCTACACGCGCGAGGGGGCGATCGATTGCTTTGTCAGAATTCTGACAAAGCATGCGTTCCCACCCCGCTACAAATGTCCGATTTGTTTGGTTTTGTCATGTCAGAATTCTGACAAAGCATGCGTTCCCACACCCGCATGGACCGGAAGGACTCGATACCACACCCTCACATCGTGCGTATAATCGAGGATCTCGCCGGCACCCGATGAGAACTATACCGGCGAGAAGATCGGCCGAAAAAAGGGACAATGTACACGGGACAAAGGGGGTTAGCGGTCCGGCACCCGATGCACCCGGTATGTGGACTCAGGACAGCCGGCGCACCCGTGGCGCTCCTCGATGCAGGCCGGCCGGTCTTCCTTGACCAGGCGGTGATCGATCGCCCGGTCAAAGTGCCGGCACCAACTCATACCCTCGATGCGGTCCGATGCAGGAACCCGGGACATGATGATACCCCATACCTTGACGGCAGCGAGCCGCACCCGGTCACTCTCTCCCGGGAAGGCCTCTGCGATCGCCTTCTCAATCTCCGGGTATAGCTCCCGGTCTACCCGGGACCACGTGACCGGCGACGGCCGCCCCGACTCAGGCACCGGGATCACCCGCCGGCCGGCAGGGGTGGCCCCTCATCATCTCCTGGTGATACTCCTCGCACCTGTCCGGAGTTACGAGCCCCGACCCGTGACAGAGCGAGCACTGCTCGACGACTCCCCATGAATCGGTGGACCCCTCCCCGTCACAGGCGGGACAGACGAGCATGTCGGCGGCATCGTGGCCCGGACGGGATGACTCAGGCATCGGGATCGCCCCGGTCCGGCGCGGCCCTGGAGATCCGGATCTCTTCGCCCTCAATCTGTATGGTCACTCTCTCCCCATCAACGAACGGAAACGCAGAATCCCCGGCGACATCGGCCGGGATGCTGACAAACCGGGTTCGTGCGGGACCTTGTGCAAGGATCTTACCTTCTCCTTTCTTACCCATACAGAGTATATTACATGGTAATGTATTTATACTTATACGTTGTAGTATGTAGTATACAAGGTAAATTACAAAGGAGAGACAAGAACCATGACTCAGTTTGTTAAGGTGGGAAGAATCACCCGCGACCGGCACGCCCTCCGGGTGGAGATTGACGGCAGGAACGGACCGGGCGACCTGGTGATCGGTGCGGCGGCGGTCCGGGAACTCTTCGACGGGAAAGAGGTCGATGTCTCCTTCGTGCAGGTCCGGAGCACCGACCAGGTGTTCATCGGGTGGAGCGGGACGGCCCGGGTCTCCCGCAGCGGCCGGGCGATCACCCTCCGGATTGAGGGACAGACCTACACGAGCCCGATCGCACAGGTCCGGGCGGTCATCGCCGGGACCCGGGCGGCGGCGATCCTCTCCCGGCCGGAGCCGGCCCCGATCATCGACGCGGACCGGAAGCAGGCGAAGCCGATCGACCATGACCTCGTGAGGTCGTTTGCATGATCCCCGTCGAGGACGTGCAAGCCCTGCGCGCGGAGGCGAAGGCGCTTCGCGCGGAAGTCCGGGAGGTCGTGGCCATCCTGGAGAACTGGAACTCGATCGAGCCCGGGCGCGGGGGATCTTGAGATGGATCCGATCCCGGCGGACGAGTGCCGCACCCTGGAGGCGATCATCAAGGACGACTTACAGCGCGCGGAGATCCTCAGCGTGTCGGTCTATGTGGACGAGGACGGCAGTATCGAAGTGGAAGAACTCGCCCTTCGGATCTACGGCGGGCGAAAGGTCGCAATCGTGCCCGAGATGCGAGGCAAATGCCCCTGGCTCAGCCTGGAGATTCATGACGGGCGCGGCTGGCGGAACATGTCGGTCGCAGAGGACTACGCCGAAGAGTTGGAAGAGCTGACTGCGGCGCCGTGGCGCCCGGAGCCCGACACGGTGGAGGAGGCGCGACTGTGA
>NZ_JBHGXH010000152.1:0-2189 GCF_041936445.1 Candidatus Darwinibacter acetoxidans
TCACCGGGAACGCCTATACCGAAACGGCGATGCTCAGCCGGAACCTGGGCTTTGCCCGTTTTGATCAGTCCACCAAAGAATACCGCCCTTACTTCTTTATTAAAGAGTATGACGCCACCGCCCTGCGGCATATGCCGATCAAGCTGACCGCCGGCCGCTACCCCGAAAAAACCGGCGAGATACTGCTTTCGGAGGAAGCTGTTGAGAGCGGCGGCGAGGCCTACCAGATCGGCGAAACGATCGCCTTCGACCTGGGCGAACGGATCGATCCGGAAGGGCAGCCGCTGCCGGATGATAGCGTGGTTGAAGAGGATGAACAATTTGTCACCACCGCCACCCGGGCCTATACCGTCACCGGGCTCATCGCCAAGCCGCACTTTGAAAACTTCAGCAGCGTCCCCGGGTTTACCGCGATCGCCTACCTGGATCCGGGCCGGCTCGGCCCCGGGGATAAGGTCAACGTCTCCATCTTAGGAAAAAACCCGCGCCAGATCTACGACCGGGTCCCGGAGATAGCGGCCGCCGCCGGGGGGCTGAGCTATACTTACAATAACGAGCTCTTGCAATATCTGGGCATCTCCAAGAACTACCAGGCCATGGCCATGCTCTATTCCGTCGCCGGGATCGTGATCCTGTTGATCGTAGTCGGCTCGGTAACGGTGATCTACAACGCCTTCGCCATCTCGGTAAGCGAGCGAAAAAAACAGTTCGGCATGCTGGCCAGCACCGGGGCCACCCCCGGCCAGATCCGGAACACCGTGTTTTTCGAAGGGGCCATCCTGGGGCTGATCGGCACACCGCTGGGGCTTCTTTCCGGCATCGGGGGCATCGGCGTAACCCTCGCCGTGGTCAACCGCCTCTTGCTCGAGTCCATCTATAACCAGGATATCGCGCTCCGGTTGGTAGTTTCGCCGGTCACCGTCTGGGGCACGATCGCCTTCGTGGGGCTGATCATCCTTATTTCCACTTACCTGCCGGCCAAGCGGGCCGCAGCCACCTCCCCCATCGAAGCGATCCGGCTGAGCGCAGATATTAAGATCAAGGGGAAAGACGTTAAAACCTCCCGGCTGACCCGCCGGCTCTTCGGGATCGAGGGAGAGCTGGCCTTAAAAAACCTGAAGCGCAACCGCCACCGCTACCGGGCCACGGTGATCTCGCTTTTCATCAGCATCGTGCTGTTCATCTCTTTCTCCTCTTTCATCAACTACGGGTTTAAGAGTGCCGACCTCTATTACGGGGAGTCTTTCATCCCTTTCGATTTAGCGGTGACCCTCTACGACGGCTCTCCAAAGGATCTGGAAAGCTTTTCGACGCAGGTTGCCGCCCTGGACGGGGTAGAGCGATGCGCCGTGATCAGAGAAGCGGTTGCTGAATCCTGGCTGGAGGGGGCCCAATTCGGACCTTACATTCAAAAGAATTTTATCGATCAGAAGCTCTTTCCCGTAAACGAAGCCGGCCGCTACCAATGCACCTTTCGCCTGGTCGCGCTCGGCGAAGACGAATTTAACGCCTACGCCGCCGCAAACGGGCTCGCTGCGGAAGCGTTCAAAGATACCCAGAACTTCAGGGGGATCCTCATCAATAAAGATATCCTGCAGGAAAGAGGCACTTATGCCGAGTATGAGCCGCTGCACCTGAAGGCAGGCGAAACGCTCCGGCTGGCGGCGGCGGAGATACCGGGTGACCCGGAAGATCCGGAGATTACCCCCCCCGGTTTTGCCATGGAGATCGGCGCGGTAACCGCCGCCTTCCCCCTGGGGGTCTTCTCCGCCGGCCTCGGGGCGGTGAACCTAATCGTCTCTGAAGAGCTCTTTAACGAGATCTGTTCACTGATACAGGAGAAAAGCGAGCATCAGGTGGAACCTGGCCGCGATCTGATGCGAACGATTTATCTATGTGCAAGCGACAGCGCCGCTGTGGCGGAGCAGATCCGCGCTGTTCATCAGGATCATTTCAGCCACTGCAGCATCTTTCTTCACGATGTCAAAGCGGTAGAAGAAGAGATGAATCGCACCGCCACAGTGATCTCCATCTTTTTTTACGGCTTCATCACCCTGATCACCCTGATCGGGGCCACCAATATCTTCAACACCATCAGCACCAACGTGGCCCTGCGCCGCCGCGAATTTGCCATGCTAAAATCGGTAGGGCTGACCCCGCGGGGCTTTAACCGGATGCTTAACTACGAA
>NZ_JBHGXH010000153.1:0-1855 GCF_041936445.1 Candidatus Darwinibacter acetoxidans
AACTTGTATCGCCGTGGTTTCGCTCACTTGGGCACCAGCCTTCGATTCGCGTCCGCCGAACATCTCGATAAACCAGCGCTGCGGACTGGACAGGTTCGATATCGCGGACCGGAAAGCATAGGCAACACGTTTTATTCGTTCGAGCAATATATCGCCTCCTTACCGCACACCGCGGCTCTCGTAAACTGATGTCGTGTCTTCCCTAAGCATGGCCCGGGCCATCGCGTTAATCATGGCCACCAGACCATCGATGCGTTCGGTGCCCTTGCCTTTGACGGGCCGCACATTTTCGTTTTCGTCAATTTTTACCTGGACATTTCCCACGCACCAGCGCAGGACCGGATGGCCGGAATGGATTAGTTTTTTGCCCATAACCAGCTGCTCGATTTCCTTCATGGACGGCGACATGGTTTTGTAGCCTTGCCGCGTTTCAACCATGGTCAGGCCCTCATCTTCCAGATTGACCGCCGTCTGCATGGCGTTCCAGGGGTCGTATCCGATCTCTTGGATGTCATAGCGGTCGCGCAGGGCTATAATCTCTTTCTCAATGAAGTCGTAGTCAATGACGTTCCCAGGCGTGGTCAGTATGTAGCCCTTTTTCGCCCATACGTCATAGGGGACCTGGTCGCTGTCCACCCGTTCCCGGACGCGGTCCTCTGGAACCCAGAAGCGAGGAAGCACGATCCACTTTTTGTTGATGTCATCCGGCGGAAAGAGTAGGACGAAGGCAGTCAGGTCAATCTTGGTTGAAAGGTCAAGGCCGCCGTAGCAGGGTCGGCCCAGGAGCCGCTTCTCCTGCACCCGGCCTTTGCACAGGTCCCAAAAGTCAAGCCCCAGCCAGCCGGAGGTCTTGAGCTTCTCCCAGGAGTTTAGCCGGAGCCAGCGGAAGTTCTTTTCTTTCGCCATATTCCCCTGGGCTCGGGTGAACTGGTCCTCAGCCTTTTCCCAGGCCACTGTATGACCAAGGGAGGGGTTGACCATGCCCCATATTTTTTTGTCGCTCCAGGCAGCTCGCCAGATTTTTTCGTCGTTCCAATCATCCTTAACAGTTTCATGGCTCCGACCAGTCCAGATGCGCCTGTTCTCTCGGTCCAAGCCGTAGAGCATGGCGTAGAAAGTCGGGTCCACCTTGACGCCGGTAAGGACATCGACGGCCATCTGGTGCAGCTCCCAGCCGATACTTGCCCGGTCCGGATCATCGCCGGCAGTGGTGATCAGGAAAAAGAGCGGCTGATCCCGGGCGTCGCCGGAGCCATCGGTCATGACATCGTAAAGGCCACGGTTCGGCTGAGCGTGAAGCTCGTCAAAAATTACAGCATGGACGTTGAAGCCATGCTTGCTGTAGGCCTCAGCAGAGAGCACCTGGTAAAAGGATTTCGTCGGCAAGTAAACCAGGCGCTTTTGCGACAATACAGGCTTGATGACTTTTTTCAGCGCCGGGGATTGATCCACCATAGCCACGGCGACGTCAAAGACGATTGATGCCTGCTGACGGTCGGCGGCGCAGCCATAAACCTCGGCGGCCCATTCGTTGTCAGACGTCAGGCAGTAAAGGCCAACGCCGGCGCCCATTTCTGACTTCCCCATCTTTTTCGGCACTTCGATGTAGGCAGTGTTATACTGCCGGAAGCCGCTTTCCCGGACGGTGCCGAAGATGTCGGAAAGGGCCTGGGTCTGCCAAGGGAGCAAAGTAAAAGGAACGCCTCGCCAGCGTCCCTTTGTGTGTTTCAGTTGTCGGAAGAAGGCCAGCACCCTGTCGGCCTTGGCCTGATCGAAGATCATTTTATTTCACTCCAGAGAGCAGCGCCTCCATGGGATCGTCCTCACCCTCTGTAGCCTTTATCTCGATCCGGGT
>NZ_JBHGXH010000154.1:0-72937 GCF_041936445.1 Candidatus Darwinibacter acetoxidans
AATCCGAAACGTTTCGGATGAGGGGGAAAGGAAACTCCGTTTTCTTTTGGTTGGGATCCGAAACGTTTCGGATAACAGGGGATGATTGCATGGCGGCTACACTGAAGGACGTCGCCCGCTTAGCGGGGTTTTCGGTGACCACCGTGTCCCGGGCCTTGAACGGGCACAGCGATGTGAGCGAGGAAACCCGAAAAAAGATCATGGAGGCGGCACAGGCCCTGAATTATGTCCCGAACCGGGTTGCCCAGCAGCTGGTCATGGGCAAAAGCAGCGCGATTGGCCTCTACTCCTTGGATCGGGAAACCTTCCAGAACCAGTTCATCACCCTGATGATCAGCGGCCTGATGGACGAGGCCACCGCCCACGACTTGAACCTGATGCTCTTTGCCACCCAAAGGCTGCAGACGGCGGAAGAGGTGGTCATGCAGTGCAGGCAGAGGGGCCTGGGGGGCGCGGTTATCTCGGGATTACGCATCGATGAGGACCTGATCGGCCATCTTCCCCAGATGGATTTCCCCATTGTGCTGGTGGATGTGCCAGTGCACGGGCCCAGGGCCACGTACGTTTCGGTGGATAACGTCTTGGGGGCCCGCAAAGCGGTTGAACACCTAGTTTCCCTGGGGCACCGGAACATCGGCCTGATCAACGGGCACAGCGGGGCCTGGGTCAGCCATCAGCGCCGTTTAGGTTATGAGCAGGGGATGCGCGACAGCGGCCTGGCCATCAAGGAGAGCTATATCTTCGAAGGCGATTTCAGCAAGGAATCGGGCCGCAGGGGTGCCCAGCACCTTCTCACCGTTAACCCGGAGCTCACGGCCCTGTTTGTGGCCAGCGACCTCATGGCGGTTGGCGCCCTGGAGCAGCTGCAGGCCATGGGCCGCGGTGTTCCTGAAGATATTTCAGTGGTGGGCTTTGACGATCAGGATTTTGCCCTGCACGTCAGCCCGCCGCTGACCACCATTCGGCAGGACATGTATGTCTTTGGGAGGTTGGCGGCCCGGGAGCTGATCGGCATGATCAACGATCCCGGTTACACTCCCAGGCATGTGGACCTGCCCTGCACGCTGGTGCAGCGGGGCTCCAGCGGCCCCGTGCGCAGCAAGGAGGTGTTGCGGTAAGGGGGTGTCGCAGGAGGAAGGTAAGTGGAGTGGACTGAAGGAGAAAAAAACGAGGAGGGTCTAGCTTGAAACGACTGAGTTTAGCGCTTCTTGTGGTGTTCTTGGCGGCATCTGTGGCAGGTGCCCAGCACATCAGGATTGGCGGTTTTGGAGGCAATGACACGATCATCGTGGAAGAGATGATCGAGCTGTTCGTACGTCCAGCCCTGGAGGGCACGGGCATTACTGTGCAGTACGAGCCTGTGGCCGATGACTTCCAGCGCTATATCATCAACGCCCTCTCGGCGGGAACCGCGCCTGATCTCTTCTACATGGACGTTCTGTGGGCAGGTTCGCTGATCCAAAGCGGCGTAGTGGAACCCCTCAACGCTTATCTGGAAAAGTCAACTGTACTGAAGCCAGAAGACATCATCCCTTCGCTGCTTGATGCCTTTACCGTGGATGGCACGATTTACGGCATTCCCAAAGACTTCAACACCCTGGCGGTCTTCTACAACAAAGACCTGTTTGATTACGCAGGTGTGGAGTATCCCAACAACGAGGACACCTGGGATACCTTCTACGCCAAGCTGGAGCAGGTAGCCGCCATCGATCCCGACATCTACGGCCTGGCCCTGCAGCCTGAGTTTGCCCGCTTTGGCGCTTTGGCCTTTGCAGCAGGCTTTACCCCCTTCAATGCGGAAGGCAAGAGCGATCTTTCCGACCCGGCCTTTGTGGAAGCAATCAAGTGGTACACCGGCATGGCTGAGACCGGCGTAGGCGTCATGCCGCAGGACATCTCCCAGGGTTGGGGCGGCGGTGCCCTCGCTTCTGAACAGGTTGCGGTGGCTTTGGAAGGTGCCTGGATCATCGGTGCCCTGAAGAGCGATGCACCCAACCTCCAGTACGGCGCCTGCCTCATGCCCAAGCATCCCGGAACGGGTCAGCGGGGTAACTTCGTGTATACCGTGGCTTGGGGTATGAACGCAGCCTCCGCCCACAAAGAGGCGGCCTTCCAGGTGCTGGAAATCCTCACCAGCCCCGAAGTGCAGCAGTGGGTACTGGAGCGGGGTCTGGCCATCCCCAGCCGGGAAGCTCTGGCCGATAACCCCTACTTCCAGCAGGATGATCCGGAAGCCCAGGCCAACTACGTGGTCTTCTTGGGCGCTTCCGATGGCAACGTCCTGCCCTTCAGCTTCGGGTCCTACGGCGGCGACTGGACCGGTCCCATCGACCAGGCCCTGTCCGCGGTCATGAGCAAGCAGGCCACTGTGGAAGAGGCTCTCCAGGAGGCCCAGCAGCGGTTAGATGCGGTAATGGGAAGATAAATCCAGCGGGGACATTTGGGGCAACCCAAATGTCCCCTTCAAGGAGGGAGAAGCTGTGCGCAGGCGTTCGTCCCAGGGGCTGGGGGAAAGGCTTGCCCCCTATGTGCTGCTGGCTCCTTTTCTGTTTACCCTGATTGTCTTTTTTGGCTATGCCTTTGTGCGCGTTTTCTATTTCAGCTTCACTGATTACGACCTTTTTGCCACCCCCAAGTGGGTGGGTTTGAAAAACTACCTGAATATCTTTAGGGATATCGACTTCACCCTGGCCATGAAGCATTCCCTCACCTTTATGCTGGTTGTCACCACGGCCCAGACCGTTTTGGCCCTCGTTTTGGCCCTGGTGCTCAACCAAAGGATCCGGGGCATCAACTTCTTTAGGGCTGCCTACTACATGCCCAGCGTCACTTCGTCCGTGGTGATCACCTTGATCTTTATCTGGTTTTTCCAGCGCCGGGGTGTGATGAACTTTCTGATCTCCAAGTTCCAGGAATACCGGGGTATTGTGGGGCTGTTTCTGCTGTTGGCCGCGGCTTTGCAGCTGTCCCTGGTGGGCTGGGAAAAGCTGCGCAGAAGGCCGGTGAGCTTGTTTGAACCGAGCTTTTTGTTCCTTTCCCTGCTGCTCTCATTTATCGTAGTTTTCAGTGCCGTCCGCTTCGGCCTCTTGACTCCCAGGGAGGTGGCCCCGGTGGACATTATCTGGTTCAACACCACCAAAAAGTGGCCGAACTTCTTGGGCAGCTTGGCCTTTCCCGTGCCCTTGGGGGCGATCATGCTCTTTAACATCTGGACCACCGCGCCCACCTTTATGCTTTTGTACCTGGCGGGTCTGCAGGATATCCCCCGGGAGCTCTACGAGGCCGCGGCGGTGGATGGGGCCGAGCGCTGGCATATGATCCGCTACATCGTGATCCCCCAGCTGAAGCCCATTACCTTCTTGGTGGTGACCATGGGCCTCATCGGAACCCTGCAGATGTTTGACCAGGTGGCCATTTTAGGAGGTCAAGCCCCCCGCCAGTCCACCATTACCCTGGCCTATTACATCTATTCCAACATCTTCCCCAGTTCCGCCACACCCCGGGTGGGCATGGCCAGCGCGGCAGCCATGTTCCTGGCCATCCTCACCTCGGTGATCGTGTACATCCAGCGGAAGGTGTTGGGGGAGGAGGGGGACCATGCCTAGTCTGCAAAGAAGGCGCTGGGCCAATGTGGCCGCGATTTACTGTTTTCTCTTGCTGTTTTCCGTGGCCTTCATGGGCCCCTTTGTCTTTGCCCTGCTTTCCAGCTTAAAGGACAACCCCACCGGGTGGCCTCCGAGCCTGGTGGTGAACCAGCTCAAGCCCAGCAACTGGGCGGCCGCTTACCGCCTGGCCAAAGAAGGGGGCGGTAGCGGGCTGATGGGAGGCCTGGGACCGGGGGGCCAGATCAGCTTTGAAATCACCTATTACACCCAGGCGGGCCAAGAACCGGCTCCGCCGGAGGTGGTCATCCCCCGGCGGGTGATCGGCGGGGCTGCCCAGGCCCTGCGGGTGGAGCACTGGGCCTCGGACTATGTCCAGGTGGTGGATCTGCAGGAAGTGGGCAGGGAGCCCCTGGAGGATGGGCTGCTCACCACCTACCGCTTCACCTTGGTGAACACTGCCCCAGTCACCTTGGGGGAAGTGCCCATGGACCTCACTGTACCCATGCGCCAGCAGTTTGTCTCCGCGACGCTTGCGCCCAACCGCATTGAGCGTCTTGGCCGCACCCAGAGCTGGAACAACGTGAGCGCGGGGCTGCTGCCCTATGTATTTGCCAACTACGCCAGGGTGTTCAGGGAGAATTACAGCGTGAGCACGGGTAAACAGCTCTTTACCCTCTGGATCCGCAACTCGCTGTTTTTGGCGGCGGTGCGGGTTTTGACCACGCTGCTCTTTGCCTCCATGGCGGGCTATGCCCTGGCTCGGCTGAGGTTCCCAGGCAGAACTGGCATTTTTGCCTTTATGCTCTTTTCCATGATGATCCCGGGGCAGGTCACCTTCATCTCCAATTACCTGGTGCTGCGGGACGGCATCTTCGGCCTCTCCAAGCTCTTTGGTGTGTCCACGCTGCTCAATACCTACAGCGGCCTGATCATCTCGGGCCTGGTTGGGGCGAGCTCCGTGTTCATCATGAAGCAGTTCTTCGAACGTCTGCCGGCGAGCCTGGAGGAGTCGGCCCGCATTGATGGCGCCAGCACCTACACCATTTTCTGGCGCATCATGTTTCCCTTGGCCAGGCCAGCTCTGGGGGCCCTGACCATCTTGACCTTCCAGAGCGTGTGGAACGAGTTTTTCTGGCCCCTGGTGGTGATCACTTCACCCGCGGATAAGTATCCCTTGACCATCGGTCTGCTCAATTTGCAGCGGGCCTACGGGGCCGCCACCTTCGATTGGGGCCCTATTCTGGCCGGAACGTTCATTTCCGCATTACCGGTGCTAGTTTTATTCATCGTCTTCCAGCAGTACTTCGTGGAAGGAATCAGTTTTACAGGAACTAAGGGCTAGGAGGAAGGTAGATGGCATTCGATCCCCGCTGGGATTTGGTAGAAGCGAACTTCAGCAAGAACACCGGACATTACGAGAGTTTATTCACCTTAGCAAATGGCTATCTGGGCACTCGCGGCGCAACGGAAGAAGCCTACCGGGACAGGACCCCCGGCACCTACCTTGCGGGACTGTTTGATGCGGCCCCCCGGGAGGTTACCGAGCTTCCCAACCTACCGGATTGGCTGAGTTTGGAGATCACCATCTGCGGCGAGCGCTTTGATCTCACGCAGGGGGAAATCCTCGATTACTACCGGGTGCTCCGCTTGAGGGAGGGCACCCTGGAGCGGTTTGTGCGCTGGCAGAGCCCGCAGGGCCGGATCAGCACCCTGCGCTTTTTCCGCTTTGTGTCCATCCACGATCATCACCTGGCCGGACTGCGTGTGGCAGTGACGCCCGAGAACTACAGCGGGCCCATCCGCGCCCTCTCCCGCCTGGACGGGCAGGTGACCAACAGCGGCACCCAGCACTGCGCCCCCGTGGAGGCCTCCACCTTTGGGGAGCGGGGGATTTACCTGGTGAGCGAGACCTACGAGCACAAGTACTTGGTGGTGCAGGCCGCCTCCCATCACGTGCAGGGGCATGTCTTGGGTGAAGGGTATCTGAACGGCCCCCGCCGCATCGATTTCTGGGTGGAGTTCCAGGCGGAGCAGGGAGAGGCCGCGGGTTTGGACAAGCTCGTGACCACCTACAGCTCCCGGGACCTGGAGTTCAAGGACCTGCAAAAAAGCCAGGAACAGCTCCTGGCCGCGGCGCTGAACGCCAATCTGCGGGCCCAGAAGCGGGGTTTGGCCCAGGCGGTGGAGGAACACAAAAGGGCCTGGGAAAAGCGCTGGGAGCGGGCGGATCTGAGCCTTGCCGGCCCCGACTTTGACCAGCTGGCCCTGCGCTTTGCCCTTTTCCACCTGATGCAGATGGCTTCCTGGCATGATTACCGGGTGAGCGTTGCCGCCAAGGGCTTAAGCGGCGAAGGTTACCGGGGGCACGTCTTTTGGGATACGGAGATCTTCATCCAGCCCTTCTTCCTCCATGTGTTCCCAGAAGTGGCCAAACTGCAGCTGCGCTACCGCCACCATACGCTGCCGGGGGCTTTGCGCAAGGCCAAGGAAAACGGCTACGAGGGCGCCATGTTTCCCTGGGAAAGCGCAGATACCGGCGATGAAACCACGCCCAAAGTGGGTGCCATCGATTTCGAGACCAAAAAGCCCATCCCCATCCTCACCGGCATCTACCAGCAGCACATCACCGCGGATATTGCCTACGCGATCGCGCGCTACCTGGAGGTTACCGGCGACCGCCGCTTCCTGGAGCAGTACGGGGCGGAGGTGGTGCTGCTGGGTGCCAGGTTCTGGGCCAGCCGGGTGGAGTACAATGCAGGGGAAGACTGCTACGAGCTGAAGGATATCATGGGTCCCGATGAGTACAAAGAAAGGGTGGACAACAACTACTACACCAACCTGCTGGTGCAAAAGCACCTCCTCTTCGCCAAAGAGCTCCTGGAGAAGCTGGCCTGCCGGGAGCTTGTGGAGAGGTGGGGGTTTTCCCAGGCGGAAGCGGAGCTTTGGGAGGAGATCGCCCAAAAGATCCGCCTGCCCCGGAGGGGCGAGCTTTTGGAGCAGTTTACCGGGTTCCTGGAGCTCAAGGAAATCGATGTGCTCCAGTACCGGGAAACCCCCGGGGAGCTGCAGAAGGTGTACAGCTGGCGGGAGATCAACGAATCCCAGGTGCTGAAGCAGGCCGATGTGATCATGCTCCTGCATCTGCTCCCTGGGGAGTTCACCCCAGCGGAAAAGCGGGTGAACTGGGAATTTTACGAGCCCAAGACCATGCACGATTCCTCCCTCAGCGCGGCGATCCACAGCGCCGTGGCCAGCGATCTGGGGCTCAAAGCAGAGGCTTACCGTTACTTCCAAAAGGCCAGCCGCATCGACTTAAGCGATGGCCTACAGAACAGCGCCCACGGGCTGCACGCCGCTTCCCTGGGGGGACTGTGGCAGGCCGCGGTGCACGGCTTTGCCGGCGTGCGCGTGGAAAACCAGGTGCTAAAGATCAACCCCAGGCTGCCGGAGGCCTGGTCGGAGCTGCGCTTTAAGCTGCAGGTTGGAGATGCCCTCCTGGAGCTGCTGATAACTCCCGAGGATGTGACCATCACCTATCTCCAAGGTACAGGCAAAGTTCAGATGGAGATCGGCCCCCAGGCCTTCCAACTGGGGCCGGAAACGGGCAGCCTGCAGGTGGCATACCCTGGCTGAAGCGGGTAGTTTTGACTTTTTTGGTGGATCTGTTGTATAATGTTTACCACACTCAGGTCGGTGTTGACCAGCGGCGTGAAGAAAACTGCATAGGAGCGCAGTTAGGTGTGCAGTTAGGTGGGGTGGAGGGCAGTGGTGCCTTCCACCCTGCCTTTTTTTGCACCTAAGGAGGACAAAACCATATTGGGGTTTCCTAGGAACCCACGGAAAGGAGATGGCATGAGTAGAAGAGAGAGAGCACTGCAAAGAGCCCAAGAGCTAAAGGAGGCAGTTCAAGACTATTTAGCTGTGAAGGATTCCATTCCCCGCGGCATGGCCCCCGCCCAACGGGAACAGTATGCCCGGCAGAAGGCCAAGATCCTGGCCCTCTTTGGCGGGACGGAAGAGGATTGGAATGACTATAGATGGCAGCTTAGACACAGGGTCTCCGATGTGGAGGCGCTGCTTAAGATCGTCAACTTAGAAGAGGATGAGATCCAGGCCGTCCGCGAGGTGGAAAAGAAGTTCCGCTGGGCAGTTTCCCCCTATTACCTGGCGCTGATCGATGACACCCAGCGCTATGATCCCATTAAGCTGCAGGCCATACCCACTAAGGCCGAGCTGTGCACCGGTGGGCAGGCTGACCCCATGGGCGAGGCTTACACCAACCCCGCGGGCAGCATCACCAGGCGCTATCCGGATCGGGTGATCATCAACGTAACGAACCAGTGTGCCATGTACTGCCGGCACTGCCAGAGGCGCAGGAATATTGGCTCTCAAGATCTGCACACGGAAAGAAAGGTCCTGGAGGAATCCATCGCCTATATTAGAGCCAACCCGGAAATAAGGGATGTGCTCATTACCGGTGGCGATGCCTTAATGCTTTCCGATCGCACGCTAGATTGGCTTTTGGGAGAGCTTACGGCCATTCCCACGGTGGACTATGTGCGGCTGGGGACCAGGGTGCTGGTGACCATGCCGCAGCGCATCACCCCTGAGCTGATCCAGGTTCTCAAGAAGTATCCGCCGCTGTTTATCAACACCCAGTTTAACCATCCCAAAGAGGTCACCCCAGAGGCCAAGGCAGCCTGTGACAAACTGGTCAACGCCGGCATTCCCTTGGGAAATCAGGCGGTTCTGCTCAACGGGATCAACAACGATAAGTATGTGATGCGCCTGCTCAACCAGGAGCTGCTCAAGCTTAGGGTGCGCCCCTACTACATCTTCCATGCCAAGGATGTGGTGGGCACCAAGCACTTCAACACTTCCATCGATGATGGAATTGAGATTATGGAATACCTCCGGGGCTACACCTCTGGGATGGCTATTCCCACCTATATCCTCAATGCACCGGGTGGCTACGGGAAAACGCCCATCGGCCCCCAGTACCTGATCTCCCGGGGCAAAAGGTCCATCAAGATCAGGACCTGGGAAGGCAGGGTATTTGATTACCCCAATGAACCCACCGTGGACCTAAAGGACATTTTAAAAGCATAGCGAAATAAGCCCGGGGATACCCGGGCTTGCGCCTTGTTATGTGGGGAAGGAGGGAGCTAGGGTGAGCAGCGCCAGTTACACCCAGCTTTCCCGGGAAGAGCTGTGGGAGCGGGTGCGCAGGGCCCAAAAGCACCTTGAATCCTGCAGGCTGTGCCCCCGGGAGTGCGCAGTGGACCGCAGGCAGAGCCGGGGCTTTTGCCGGGCCGGCGCCAGCGCAGTTGTGTCCAGCTTCGGCCCCCATTTCGGTGAAGAAAGGGTGCTGGTGGGCACTGGGGGTTCCGGGACCATCTTCTTCGCGCACTGCAATCTGCGCTGCGTGTTCTGCCAGAACTACCAGCTGAGCCAGGGCGGTGAAGGCACATCGGTCACCGCCGAGCAGCTGGCCGTGCTCATGCTCACTATCCAGGACCGCTACCGCTGTCCCAATATCAATTTGGTGACGCCCACCCACTTTGTGCCCCAGATCCTGGAGGCCGTGGCTTTAGCCGTGGAGCGGGGGCTGCGCATCCCCCTGGTTTACAACTGCGGCGGCTATGAAAGCGTGGAAGTGCTCAGGCTCTTGGCTGGGGTTGTGGATATTTACATGCCCGATCTCAAATACAGCTCCGGGGAGCTCAGCCGCAGCTACTCCCAGGCGCCGGACTATTTTGAGAAGGCTGCTCTGGCCCTCAGGGAGATGGACCGCCAGGTGGGAGGACTGAAGGTGGGAGAGGATGGCACAGCCAAAAGGGGACTGCTCATCCGCCACCTAGTGCTCCCCGGCGCCCTAGAGGATACCAAGCGGGTGCTGGAGTTCATCCAGGGGGAGCTTCCCCCAGATTGCCTGGTTAACCTCATGGATCAATACTACCCCTCTTACCGGGCCTTTGAGTATCCGGAGCTGAGCCGCCGGGTGAGCCGGCGGGAGTTTCGGGAGGCTTGGGAATATGCGGAAAGCCTGGGTTTAAGGCTGGCTAGATGAAAGGAGCTGGAGTTGCCTCCAGCCCCTTTTTTAGAAGAGTCGATGGATGAACAGACCGCTTAAGAGCTTGGGCTCAAACCAGGTTGACTTGGGCGGCATCACCTGGCCTTGATCCGCCACCGCCAGGATTTCCTCGATGGAGGTGGGGTAGAGGGAAAAGGCCACCTGCATATCCTCCCCAACCCGCCGCTCCAGCTCTTTGAGGCCCCGGATGCCGCCTACGAATTCGATCCTCTGATCCGTGCGGGGATCGGCGATCTTCAAAATGGGTGCCAGGAGCTGATCCTGGAGCACGGCCACATCCAGGCTCTTCACCAGGTCATCGGTGGGCACAACACCGGGGCGGGGCGTGAGCTTGTACCACTGGCCGGCGATGTACATGCCGAAGGTGCCCTTCTCCTCAGGAGCATAGGGAGCTGTGGGCGCCTTTGCTAAGCTAAAGCGCTCTTCAACCTGCCTGAAGAACTCCTCCCGGGAAAGGCCCCCGAGATCCTTGACCAAACGGTTGTAGGGCCAGATCTTCAGATCAGAGGCGGGGAAGAGTACAGAGAGGAAGTAGTTGAACTCCGCCCGGGGGTCGGGGTTCTTTTCCCGCAGTTTCAAACCCACCCGCACCGCGGCCGCGGAGCGGTGATGTCCATCGGCGATATAGAGATAATCGATGCCGGCGAAAAGCGACACCAGCCGTTCAACGGTCCGGGGGCAGTCCACCTTCCAGCAGATCTGGTCCACACCGTAGGCGCTGAACTGGTAGAGGGGCTCATGACTTGCCACCCAGTCCTGGATGATCTCAGCCACTTCTGCATGATCCCGGTAGGTCTGGAAGATGGGCCCCGTCTGGGCCTCCAGGGCTTTGATGTGATCGATCCGGTCCTGCTCTTTATCGGGCCTGGTGAACTCGTGCTTTTTGATCACATCGTTTTGGTAATCATCGATGGAGGTGCAGGCCACCAGGCCAGTTTGGGCCCTTCCGTCCATGATCTGGCGGTAGATATAGAAGCACTCCTGCTCATCCTGGATGAACTGCCCCTTGGCGAGCATATCCTGGAAGAGCTCCCGGGCCTTGGCATACACCCGGGGATCGTGGGGATCTAGAATTTCCGGGAAGTTGATTTCGGCGCGGTCGATGCGCAAAAACGAGAGGTCATTCCCGGCCACCATCTCCTTGGCTTCCTGAGAGTTCATCACATCATAGGGCAGGGCCGCGATTTGCGCCGCGAGCTGACCGTTGGGCCTCACCGCCCGAAAGGGTTTGACGACAGCCACTTTGCAGCCTCCTTTCGCTTAGTTGACCCGGTTCTGTACCGGTTTGCCCAGGGCGAAGCTGAGCACCTCCTCCGCCACCACCTTGGCCACCTTCAGCTGCGCTTCTTTGGTGGAAGCGGCGATGTGGGGGGTGGCGGTAACCTGATCCAGCTGCATGAGTTCGAAGCTGGCCGGCGGTTCCTGTTCATAGACATCTAAGGCTGCCGCGGCCACATGTCCGCTCTCCAAAAAGCGCTGCAGGGCCCCTTCATCCACAATGCCGCCCCGGGCGGCGTTGATGATCATCACGCCGGGTTTAGTCTTCCGCAGGTTCTCTTCCCCAAGCAGCCCCTTGGTTTCTGGGGTGACCGGAGTGTGCACCGTGATAATGTCGGCGGTGGTGAGGATTTCCTCGAGACTGGCAGCCTTGGCGCCAACCTCCGCTGCCCGCTCTGGGGTGAGGGTGCGGCTGTAGGCCAAAACGTTCATCTCGAAGGCCCGGGCCCTTTTGGCCACTTCCCGGCCGATACGGCCGAAGCCGATAATGCCCAGGGTCTTGCCGTAAAGCTCCACGCCCATGAACGCGGCCCGGTTCCACTCGCCCCGGCGCAGGGAGGCGTTGGCCTGGCAGAGTTTGCGGGCCATGGCCAGCATCAAGGCGAAGGTGTGCTCCGCGGTGGCGATGGTGTTGCCGTCGGGGGCGTTGACCACCACAATCCCCCGTGCCGTGGCAGCGGCCACATCGATGTTGTCCACACCCACTCCGGCCCGGCCGATGATCTTGAGCCTGGGCATCTTCTCCAGGACCTCTGCTGTGACCTTGGTGGCGCTGCGCACCAGGAGGGCGTCGTAGCTCTCCAGGTCCTCCGCCTCATTTACGTTTTTTTCCACAACCTCAACCTGTCCGCTATCCAGCAGGGGAGTTAACCCTTCTTTGGCGATCTTGTCCGAGACCAGCACACGAAACATGGCCATCCTCCTTTACCGAGAGATTTCCTAAGGTTTTACTATTATATCATACCGCTAAGGGTGGGGAAGGCAGGAGTTGCCATTTGATGAAATTGTGGTAGTATGAAAACAAACAAACGCTGAACGAGGGGAGGCAGTGCAGTGAAGAGAGCTTACAACTTCTACGCTGGACCAGCCGCTTTGCCTTTGGAAGTTCTCCAGGAGGCCCAGGCAGAACTTCTGGACTTCGGCGGCACCGGCATGTCCGTCATGGAGCTCAGCCACCGCAGTAAGGACTACGATGCGGTTCACGAGGGAGCAGGGCAGAGGCTGCGCCAGCTTTTGAACATCCCGGCTGATTACGAAGTCTTGTTCCTCCAGGGGGGAGCCAGCCTCCAGTTTGCCATGGTTCCTTTGAACCTCTTAGGCGAGGGCGAGACCGCCAACTACATCCTCACCGGCTCCTGGTCAGAAAAGGCTTTAGCCGAGGCGGTGAAGGTCGGCCAGACCAAAGTGGGGGCCAGCACCAAGGAGGAGAAATTCCGGCGCATCCCTTCCCAGGGGGAGCTGGAGATCACAGGCGACGAGGCCTATGTCCACATCACCAGCAACAACACCATCTACGGCACCCAGTGGCAGGAGTTCCCCGACACCAAGGGGGTGCCCCTGGTGGCGGACATGTCCAGCGACATCCTCTCCAAGCCCTTTGATGTGAGCCGCTTTGGGCTGATCTATGCCGGCGCCCAGAAGAACCTGGGTCCTTCCGGGGTTACCGTTGTGATTATCCGCAGGGATCTCCTCGGCCGCTCCCGGGAGGAGCTGCCCACCATGCTCAACTACAACACCCACGCCAAGGCCAGGTCCCTCTACAACACGCCCCCCACCTTCGGGATCTATCTGCTAGGCAAGGTGCTGAGCTGGGTGGAGCGGAAAGGCGGTGTGGCGGCCATCGCCCGCCAAAACGAGCTCAAAGCACGGATCCTCTACGATGCCATCGACCAAAGCGGCGGGTTCTACCGGGGCCATGCGGAAAAGGAGAGCCGCTCCTTGATGAACGTGACCTTCAACTTACCAACGGAAGAGCTGGAGAAGGAGTTTCTGGCGGAGGCTGCGGCCGCGGGCTTTGTGGGTCTAGGAGGTCACCGCTCCATCGGCGGCTGCCGGGCTTCCATCTACAACGCGGTGCCCGTGGAGGCTTGTGAAGCCCTGCGCGACTTCATGCTGGCCTTTAAGGCTAAGCACTAAACTGGTTAGGATGAAAAACAAAAGATAAGGGCTGTCCCAGGGGCGGGCAGCCCTTTATTTTCCCCGCGCCTTGAACACCTGGGCCCGGAATGTTAAAATAAGTGTACCAGATACGGTTCTGGAGTAAAATTATTTATATTTATGCAAAGATGAGTAGTAAATACTCAAAGACCAGAAGGAGGTAGATCATGTCCAGGAAAAAGGTAATCATCATGGGTGCTGCCGGGAGGGATTTCCACAACTTCAACACCTATTACCGGGATAACGAGCGCTATGAGGTGGTGGCCTTTACCGCCACGCAGATTCCCGACATCCACGGCCGCAAATATCCCCCGGAACTGGCGGGAAGCCTCTATCCAGAGGGCATCCCCATCTACGATCAGAGGGAGCTCGCGGATCTGATCGCCAAGTACGATGTGGATGAGTGCGTGCTCTCCTACAGCGACGTGAGCTATGAGTACGTGATGCACCTCAGCGCCCTGGTCAACGCCGCCGGCGCCAACTTCGCCCTCTTGGGGCCCAAGCACACCATGCTCCGGAGCAGCAAGCCGGTGATCGCCGTGTGCGCAACCCGCACAGGTACCGGCAAGAGCCAGACCTCCCGCAAGGTGGCGGAGATCCTGCTCAGCCGGGGCATCAGGGTGGTGGCGGTCCGGCACCCCATGCCCTACGGGGATCTGGCCGCGCAGCGGGTGCAGCGCTTTTCCACCATCGAGGATCTGGCCAAGCACCAGTGCACCATTGAAGAGATGGAAGAATATGAACCCCACATTGACCGGGGCAATGTGGTCTACGCGGGCGTGGACTACGAAGCCATCCTCAGGGAAGCGGAAAACGATCCCCAGGGCTGCGATGTGATCTTGTGGGATGGCGGCAACAACGACTTCCCCTTCTATAAACCCGATCTGCACATCACCGTGGCCGACCCCCACCGGGCCGGGCACGAACTTGCCTACTACCCCGGGGAAGTGAACCTGCGCATGGCCGATGTGGTGGTGATAAACAAGATCGACAGCGCTTCTCCGGAAAACATCGAAACCGTGCGGCGGAACATCCGCTTGGTGAATCCCACCGCCCGGATCGTGGATGCCGCTTCACCCATCAGGGTGGTCAATCCCGAACTGATCCAAGGTAAGCGCGTCCTGGTAGTGGAGGATGGGCCCACCCTCACCCACGGGGAGATGAAGCTGGGGGCCGGCATCATCGCCGCGCAGAAGTACGGAGCGGCAGAGATCGTAGACCCCAGGCCCGCGGCGGTGGGCAGCCTCGCGGACACCTTCGAACTTTATCCCCATATCGGCGCCCTGCTGCCTGCCATGGGCTACAGCCCTGAGCAGCGGGCCGATCTGGAAGCCACCATCGCGGCGGTGGACTGCGATGCGGTGATCATCGGTACGCCCATTGACCTCAACCGGGTGGTGCAGATCAGGCAGCCCAACACCAGAGTGTACTACGATTTGCAGGAGATCGGCAGCCCGAATCTCGAAGAAATACTGGAAGAGTTCATCGAGCAGCATAGGCTCAAATAGGAGCAAAAAGGAGTTGGTCTTCTTGGCCAGGACTGAGGAGTTCATCCGCGAGGTCGATAGGTACAGCGCCCGCAACTACAATCCCCTGCCCGTGGTGATTGAGCGGGGTGAAGGGGTGTGGGTATGGGATGTGGAGGGCAACAAGTACCTGGATATGCTCTCCGCCTACTCCGCCTTGAACCAGGGGCACAGGCACCCCAAGATCATCTCCGCCCTGATGGAGCAGGCGGGCAAGTGCACCCTCACCTCCCGGGCCTTTCACAATGAGACCATGGGGCCGTTTCTGAAAACCCTCTGTGAACTGGCAGGCTATGGGAAGGCCCTGCCCATGAACACCGGGGCCGAGGCGGTGGAGACGGCCATCAAAGCCGCCCGCAAGTGGGGCCTTGTGCGCAAGGGCGTCCCGGAAAACCAGGGGGAGATCATCGTCTGTGAGAACAACTTCCACGGACGCACCGTGACCATCATCAGCTTCTCCAGCGAGGAGCAGTACCGCTACGGGTTCGGACCCTACACGCCGGGCTTTGTGCTGGTGCCCTATGGGGACCTGGAAGCCTTGGAAAAGGCCATCACACCCCACACAGTTGCTGTCCTGGCCGAACCCATCCAGGGTGAGGGGGGAGTTGTGGTGCCTCCCCAGGGCTACCTGGCCAAGATGCGGGAGCTGGCCACCGAGCATAACCTTCTGATGATGCTCGATGAGATCCAGACCGGCCTGGGCCGCACAGGCAGGCTCTTCGCCTATGAACACGAAGGGGCCAAACCCGATGTGCTCATTTTAGGCAAGGCCCTAGGCGGCGGGGTGTATCCCGTCTCCGCGGTTTTGGCCAGCGAGGAAGTTTTGGGGGTGTTCAACCCCGGCGATCACGGCTCCACCTTTGGCGGCAACCCCTTGGGTGCCGCGGTGGCCCAGGCTGCCTTGGAGGTCATCCTGGAGGAGGACCTGCCGGGAAGGGCTGAACAGCTCGGGAACTACTTCCTGGAGGGGCTTAAGGCCCTGAACAGCCCCTACGTGCGGGAAATCCGGGGCAGGGGCCTGCTCATCGGGGTGGAGATCAAGACCGAATACGGCTCGGCCCGCCCCTTCTGCCAGCGGCTCATGGCCGAGGGACTCCTCTGCAAGGAAACCCACGAACAGACCATCCGTTTCGCCCCTCCTCTGGTGATCAGCAAAGAGGAGATCGATTGGGCCCTGGAGCGCATCCAGAAGGTGCTGGGGGCCTAGAGGAAAAGCAAAGCAACTCCGGCAATGGAGATCAGTGCTCCCAGAACTTCTTTGGGGAGCACTTTTTCTTTGAAGATCAGCATGGAAAAAGGAATGATCAAGACCGGCGAGAGCGAGGTGAGGGAAGAGGCGATGCCCGCCGGTGTCCGCTGCAGGGCAAACAGGGCGGCGGCCACCCCCAGGAAAGGGCCTAGGATGGCGCCCAGGGTAATAAAGCGCAGGGCCGGAAGGTCCCGGAGGGCCCTGGCCATCTCCGGCCATTTCTTCCCCCAGGTGATGATCAGGGTGAAGGCGAGAAAGGCGGCGAGGAGCCGGATCTGGGTTGCCGCCAGGGCATTGTATGAGCCCATGCCCAGCTTACTTAAAACCATGCCCAAAGCTTCACCCACAGCCCCCAGGGCGGCGTAGATCACGCCCTTCAAGGGGCGGTTCAGCCTCACTTTTTTCTCCTGGGGGCTGCGGCCCAGGATCACCAGGGAGATGCCCAGGGTGACCAGGAAAATGCCCACAAGCCCCCGGGGAGCCAGCCTTTCCCCCAGGAGCAGGAAGCTCAGCAGAGCGGTGATGGGCGGGCCCAGGGACCTGATGAGCAGGGAGATGCGGGAGCCGATCTCCACAAAGGCCCGAAAAAGAAAAATGTCACCGAACACAAAGCCCACAAGCCCCGAGATGGAGAGCCAGAGCCAGGCCTGGGGGGGTGCATCCAGGGGTAGTGCCAGTCCCCGGGTGAGCCAGGCGGTGAGGGTCAAAAGGGGAAAGGCCACAAAGATCCGCAAGTAGTTCACCGCCAGTGATCCGACGCGCCTTCCCGCTGCTTCAAAGGCTAAGGAGTTCAAAGACCAGCAAAGGGCGGCTGTGAGCGCCGCCAGCTCGCCAAGGTGTGCCGCCACTTGTGCATCCATCTGCCCATCCCCTGTCTTGAGTCTGCTGCTTTGCCTTCAGCACCATTATCATTGTAATCCTCACCCCGGGGAAAGGGAAGTGTTAGACCCAGGTTAAGGAGGGATCAGCGAACGGGAGATAGAAATATGCAGCAGCTGGAAAAAGCAGCAAAGGAGGCAGGGAAGATGCTCAAGTGGTGGCAGGAGCGGGTAGTCTATCAGATCTGGCCCCGCAGCTTCCAGGACAGTAACGGCGATGGCATCGGCGATTTGCAGGGGATCATCGCCCACCTGGATGAGCTGAAGGACCTGGGAGTGGGCATTATCTGGCTCAGCCCCGTCTATCCTTCGCCCAACGCGGATTACGGCTATGACATCAGCGATTACACCGGGATCAACCCCGAGTTTGGCACCATGGAGGATATGGATCAGCTCATCGCGGAGGCGGCTAAGCGGGACATCAAGATCGTCATGGACCTGGTGATCAATCACACCTCGGATCAGCATCCCTGGTTCCAAAGCAGCCGGGAAAAAAACAGCCCCTACCGGGACTACTACATCTGGCGGCCGGGCAGGGGAAAAAGGCCCCCCAACAACTGGGGCAGCTTCTTCGGGGGCCCCGCCTGGGAATATGACCCCCACAGCGGCGAGTACTACCTGCACCTTTTCGCCAAGAACCAGCCCGATCTCAACTACCGCAACCCCAAGGTGCTGGCGGAGGTGAAGGATATCCTCCGCTTCTGGCTGAATAAGGGCATTGCCGGCTTTCGCTGCGATGTGATCAACATCATCTGGAAGTCCAGCCTGGAAAACGGCAGGTGGCGCCCTGCCCTCAAGGGCTTGGAGCACTACCTTTCCCAGGAGGGCTGCCACCGGATCCTCCAGGAGCTGCGCCGGGAGATCTTCGATCACTACGACTGCTTCACCGTGGGGGAAACGGTCTTTGTCACAACGCAGATGGCCAGGGACTTCTTGGGCCAGGGGGAGCTGGATATGGTCTTTTCCTTTGAACATATGGGGGCAGATGAGCTGCTGATCAAGTGGTTCAAGCGCCGCTTCAGTCCCAAGCGCCTGGCCCGGGCCCTCACCAAGTGGCAGCTGGAGGTGCCCTGGAACGCCAACTACCTGGAAAACCACGACCAGCCCCGCTCGGTTTCCCGCTTCGGCCATGAGGGGGAGTTTTGGGAGCAGTCGGCTAAGCTCCTCTGCGTCTTACTTCTCACCCTCAAGGGCACTCCCTTCATCTATCAGGGACAGGAAATCGGCATGACCAATTTCGACTACACCAGCATGGAGCAGATCCGGGACATCGAGTCCCACAACGTCTACCAGCTGGCCAAACGCCTGGGATTCCCCCCGGGCCTTAGGTGGAAGCTGATCAAGGCTTCTTCCCGGGATAACGCCCGCACGCCCGTGCAGTGGAACGGGGGGCCCAACGCGGGCTTTACCACCGGAAAGCCCTGGATCGATGTGAACAGCAACTACACTAAAATCAACATGGAATCCCAGCTGAACGATCCCAACTCCATCCGCAGTTTCTACAAAAAGATGATCGCCCTGCGCCGGGAGAGCCCGGTGCTTAAAGCCGGCGATTTTGAGCCGGTGGCCATTGAAGAGAGCTTGTTCGCCTTCAGGCGCAAACTGGAACGGGAATCCCTGCTGGTCCTGCTCAACTTCACCCAGGCAGCTGTCGCGGCGCCCTACCGGGGCCAAGTGGTCATTTCCAACTATGACCGCACAAGCTACGGCGGCCGGCTGGAGCCCTTTGAAGCAGTGGTCTTGCGGGAAAACTAGGAGGATGGTCATGGAAAAGGCAGCCAAACGCAACATCTACACCTTCGGCCTGGGCACCGTGGGGCGGGATATGGTCTATGCCATGGTGAGCATGTACCTCATGTTCTACCTCACGGATGTCTTAACTGTACCCAGCGCCACCTTGTGGGCGCTCAACGGTATCATCCTGGTGGGGCGCATCTTCGATGCTTTGAACGACCCCATCATGGGTGTGATCGTGGACAACACCAACACCAAGTACGGCAAGTTCAAACCCTGGATTGTGCTGGGGGCCCTCACCTCGGGGATCATCACAATCCTCTTGTTCACTGACTTTGGCCTGAAAGGCACCAGTTTCGTGGTGGTGTTTGGGATCCTCTTCATCCTCTGGGATCTGGCCTATACCACCAACGACATCTCCTACTGGTCCATGCTCCCGGCTTTGAGCGTGGATCAGCAGGAACGGGAGAGAATCGGCGCCTTCGCCAAGATCTGTGCCAACGTCGGCCTTTTCGCTGTTGTGGTGGGGCTGGTACCCATCACCACCATGTTGGGGGAAAGGCTGGGCAGCATGACCCAGGCCTACCATGTGTTCACCGCGGCCCTGGTGGTGATCATGTGGGTGGGTCAGGCCATCACCGTTTTTGGGGTGCGGGAGAACCGGGAGATCTTCAAACTGGAGGAGACCACCACCCTGCGGGGCATGGTCAAGGCCATCGCCGAAAACGATCAGCTGCTTTGGGCGGCGGTGTCCATGGGCCTGTTCACCATCGGCTATGTGACCACCACCAGCTTCGGACTGTATTTTTTCAAATACGCTTACGGCGATGAGGGTATGTACGCGGTCTTCGCCCTCATTTTGGGCCTCTGCCAGCTGGGGGCCTTGTCCGTTTTTCCCCTGTTTAGTAAGAGATTCAGCCGGGAGGCCCTCTACAGCGCCAGTACAGCCATGGTGGTCCTGGGCTATCTGATCTTCTTCTTTGCCCCCATGAACATGCTGGTGATCGGCCCCGCGGGCATTTTGATCTTCTTGGGGGAAGCGTTCATCCAGATGCTCATGCTCATGTTCCTCACCGATACGGTGGAATACGGCCAGTGGAAACTGGGTAAGCGCAACGAGAGCGTCACCTTTTCCCTGCAGCCGGTGATCTACAAGGTGGCCGGTGCAGTGGCCAGCGGCATTGTGGGGGTAACGGTGATCCTCTCCGGGATCAATGATGCCCTCACCCCCGCGGATGTCACCGCCGGCGGGCTGGTGCTGTTGAAGTTTGCCATGCTAATTTTGCCCCTCCTCTGCATCCTGGTGGGCTACTGGGTTTACCGGAGGAAATACATCATCGACAGCGCCATGTACCAGCGCATCTTAGGCGATCTCCAAGCCCGGGGACAGATCAAACTGGGTTAGGGCAAAATCCTTTAATTTACGGGAGGGACTCGCCCTTAGGTGCAGAAGTGAAGAGGTGATGGTAAGCACGGGGGAGAGGAGAGAAGGCTGAGGGTGAGTCGGAAAAACGCGCGGCAGCTGATGGAGGAGCTGTACGGTACACAGCGCAGGAAGGGCATTGACAAGTACAGTAAGGAGCATCCCCTGGATGTGGTCAAGTTCTGTTTCATAGGTCGAGACGAGGACTGCCTCCGGGCCATGCACCTGATCAACGTGGCCATCCTCCATGATGTGGTGGAAGACTTCGGCCACAAGGGTTACACTCTGGATAAGGTGCAGGTGGTGGTGGGGTTAGGTCCCGCTGAGGTGAGACTTTTGGATCTTCTAACCCGCAAACCGGGCCGGGAAGAGGATTATTTGCCGAGCCTCTGCAGGGATGAGGATGCGGCCAGAATCAAGCTGGCGGACCGCATCGCCAACTGCCAGGATCTGCTCCAGTGGGTAAAGGACGAGGGGGGCTTTTCCGAGGATGCCCGCAGGATTTATGAAAAATACAAGCGGGAAAACGCGGTGTTGCTGCCTCAGCTTAAGGCGAACTTCCCGGCACAGGTGGAGGACCCGGACCACGCTTTTCACCGCCAGATCGAGCTTCTCCAGGGTTGCATGGAAGAACTGGACGACCTCTATAGGCAGTATCAAGGCCAGTATTCCCTGACAAAGTAAATCCGCACCGAGGTGCGGATTTCTTTATGCTGAGCCGCAGCAGTGGCCGTAGTCCAGCTGGCTGCCGCAGGGGCAGGGGGCATCGGGACTCAGGCGCTTTCTGGTGGCGAAGTCGTAGACGATGGCTTTGCGCTTAAGTCTATCTTCCCTGGGCGGGTCGGGCCTTGTGGCCCGTTCCATAATCTCCTCCGGCGAATGCCCCTTCAAGACCCAATGGGGGACGCAGTGGTAGAAATCAAAGACCACCAGGGCCAGTTCGGTGATGTCTTCATCGGTGGCCCTCTCCATGTGCTCCAAGAGGGCATAGACGATCTCAGGGGGCGAGAGATCCGTTTGCACCAGGCTGAAGAGGAGGTCGAGAAAGTAAGGGGCCTCTTCCTCCAGCTGGTGTTTATGCAGGAAGCTGGCCACTTCCCGGATCTGGCGCATGTTTCTGTGGTAAAAGGATGCCTCCCCCGCCTGCCAGGCCTCAGCGTAGCTCAAGGGCCGGTACTCCAGGGCCCGCCGCTCCCGGAGGGCAGCTAGGAGGTAGTCCAGATCCGTGAGGCGCCCGTCGCAGAAATAGCCCCGCTCAAAGACGATGTTCCAGCTGTAAAAACCGATTTCCCGCAGCACTTCTCCGATGCTGGCCACATCCACCGGCTCGGGCAGGAGGCGGTTGAGCATTTTGCCCAGTTCATGGAGGGGCAAACAGCCGTAGTAGTGGAGCAGACCCCGGGTTAAGCGGGCAATCTCGGTGTTTTCCCGCACCTTGCGGCGGTAGGCGGGCCCGTCCAGGGCGAAAAACAGCTCCTGGATCTCCAGGGGAATGATCAGGTAAAGGTGATCACCATACGTTTCCGGAAAGCCCACGTACTCCTCCAAGAGATAATCCTCCGCGGGGCTGCTGCCTTCTGCCTCCAGGCGGTGGATCTGGGTAAGCGTAGTGATTTCCTGCACCAGGCTGTAAATAGACTGATCCCAACAGAGCATCTTGCCCGCGATCACCGCGGGGAGCCGCTGGCGCAAGTAGGCAACCAGGCGCGATTTGCGCAGGCCGCTCACTCCCTTAATCTGGAGCTTGCGGCAGAGCTGCATCAGCTCGGCTTTGGTCTGCCGGGTCAGGATGGACTCCAACAGGAAAGCACCACCTGCAGCGTGGCTGGCCATATTCTTCACCGTCCTTTGCTCACAGCCGGACCTGTAGTTCCACCGGGCAGTGATCGCTGCCCAGCACTTGGTCGTGGATGAGGGCATCCACCAGGTTTTCCTCCAGGTCCTGGGACGTTAGGAAATAATCGATTCTCCACCCGATGTTCCGCTCCCGCGCCTTGGCGAAATAGGCCCACCAGGTGTAGGCATCCCGTTTGTCGGGGTAGAAATGGCGGAAGGTATCGATAAACCCTGCCTCCAGAAGTTCGCTGAATTTCCCCCGCTCCTCATCGGTGAACCCGGCGTTTTTGCGGTTGGACTCGGGGTTTTTCAGGTCGATCTCTTGGTGGGCCACATTGAGATCTCCGCAGATGATCACCGGCTTCACCTGCTTGAGCTCCTGGACGAAGGAGCGAAAAGCATCATCCCAGACCAGGCGGTAGTCCAAACGGGCCAGGCCCCGCTGGGCATTGGGTGTGTAAACATTGGTGAGGAAAAAGGAATCATATTCTAGGGTAATCACCCGGCCTTCCCGATCGTGTTCCTCCTTGCCCAGCCCGAAGCGGACGTTTAAGGGTTTGGGCTTGGTGAACACCGCGGTGCCGGAGTAGCCCTTCTTTTCGGCGTAGTTCCAATACTGCTCGTAGCCGGGCAGCTCCAGCTGCACCTGGCCCTCCTGCAGTTTGGTTTCCTGGATGCAGAAGATATCGGCGTCAATTTCCCGAAAGAAGTCCAGAAAGCCCTTGTTCAAGCAGGCCCTCAGGCCGTTCACATTCCACGAAATGAGCTTCATCAAATAACCTCCCACTGCGTGAGTTCTCCAGCTGCGGGCTCAATCCTGCCGCCCATGGAAAAACAGGAAAAGAGAGGAAGGGCAAGGAGGAATCCCGGGACTCCGAACCGAACTGTGTCATCTTGGGAAAGGAGGGGTACCATGCTCATCCTAGTTACAGGCGGAACCGGCTACATCGGCAGCCATACCTGCGTGGAACTGCTCAACAGCGGTTACGATGTGATCATTTTGGACAATTTGAGCAACAGCGAGCGCTCGGTGGTGGATAGGATAGGGCAGATCACGGGCAAGCGTCCCCTGTTTTATCACGCCGATGCCACCGATGAAACCGCGGTGGATTTGATCTTCTCCACCCATCCCCTGGATGGGGTGATCCACTTCGCCGGACTGAAGGCGGTGGGCGAGTCGGTGGAAAAGCCCCTAGCTTACTATAAAAACAACCTGATCAGCACCATGGTGCTCCTGGAAAACTGTGTGAAATACGGGGTGCAGCGCTTCGTGTTCAGCTCTTCAGCCACCGTGTACGGGGAAAACGAGGTCCCCTTTGTGGAAACCATGGCGCTGCCGCCCCGCACCAACCCCTACGGGGAAACCAAGGCCATGTCGGAAAAGATCCTGACCGATACCGCCCGCAGGCACCCGGAGATGTCCGTGGCGCTTTTGCGCTACTTCAACCCCGTGGGCGCCCACGAAAGCGGGCTCATCGGGGAGGCACCCCAGGGCATACCCAACAACCTCATGCCCTACATCACCCAGGTGGCCAAGGGGATCCTGCCGGAGCTTAGGGTGTTCGGCGGCGACTACCCCACACCCGACGGCACCGGCGTGCGGGATTACATCCACGTCATGGACTTGGCCGCAGGGCATCTGGCGGCCCTGGAGAAGATGGGGCCCGGTGTACACATCTACAACCTGGGTACAGGGCGGGGAACCTCGGTTCTGGAGCTCATCGCCGCTTTCGAACAGGCCAACAAGGTGAAAATACCCTACCGAATCGTGGAACGCCGTCCAGGCGATGTGGCCCAGTGCTGGGCCGATGTGAGTAAGGCCCAAAAGGAACTGGGCTGGACGGCTAAGCGGGGCCTTCTGGAGATGTGCCGGGACGCCTGGCGCTTTGAGCAGCAGCGGGGCTAGACTGAGAAGGGAGCGGTGCCCATGAAAAGACGGCATTCCATTCGCATGAAAGTCGTGATCGTGCCCTTGATCCTGGTCTTTGTGACCATCGCGGTTTTGGGCGCAGCCAGCGTGTATGTCCCCTACACCAGAACCCTGGAGCAGAAAAGGCTCGGGGGACTGGCCGTGGCCCAGCAGGTGAGGGCCAGGCTCCTCACCGGCAGGCAGGCCCGGGCCGCCCTGGAGGAGCTGGCGGCACAGGCCGAAGGCCAAAGCGGGGAGGAGAAGCTGAGTGAACTTGCCGAGCTTCAGCGGGAACTCAGCCCTGAGCACCTGGTGGTGGATGTGACCAGTGGTGCCACCCTAAGCTACGCGGCCATCTTCGATGCCCAGGGCCGGCCGGAGGCGGTAAGCCACGCCCTCACCCGGGAGCAGCTCTTTCAGGATCGGGCAAAGCTCACCGCCCTGGAAAGCAGGACAAACTATGTGGCCTTGACCGAGCATCCCCTCAGCGGGGAAATGGTCTGGGATATTCTACTCCCCGTCTTCGTGGATGAGCAGTACACGGGGGCGGTGAACGTGGGCGTCAATTTGGAGATTGTAGGCAGGACGCTGCGCAGCAGCATCCTGCTCACGGTGCTCCTGGCCAGCTCCGCTTACCTTCTCCTCAGCCTGATTCTCATTCTCAACGTCTCCCGCCTGATTCGGGCCCTGGCCGGACTGGGGGTCCATGTGGATGTGCTGGCCGGAAAGGTGCTGCACGCCTCAGTACCGGAACCCATCTTGGACCGGAAGGACGAAGTGGGGCTGGTGGCCAGGGGGATTCAGGCCATGCAGGAGACCCTGCGCAGCGTTTTAGCCCGGGTGTTGGAGGCCGCGGGGGCCACAGCCCGGGCCAGCCAGGAGCTTTCCGCTTCTGCCCAGCAGACCAGCGCCACCATTGAGGAAGTGGCGGGCACAGCCAACCAGTTCGCCTCCACGGTGCAGACCATGGGCGGCAGCGTGGCGGAGATGGTGCGGGCTGCGGAGGGAATAGAAGCTTCCGCCAGCGAAGGGCAGTCCGTGGTGGCCAGGGCTGTCAACCTTTCCGATGAGCTGAAAAACAGCCTCGCGCAGCTGGCCGGGGCCGTCACGGGGCTGGGGGAAAGCTCCCGGGAGATCGGCCAGATCGTGGGGGCCATCACCGACATCGCCGACCAGACCAACCTTTTAGCCCTCAACGCCGCCATTGAGGCGGCTAGAGCGGGCGAACACGGCCGCGGCTTTGCGGTTGTGGCAGAGGAAGTGCGCAAGCTGGCGGAAGAGGCGGCAGCATCCAGCAAGCGCATCACCCAGCTGGTGCAGGCCATCCAAGGAGAAGCGGAGCGTACCGTGGTGGGCATCACCAAAAGCGCCGCCGATGCCGCAGAAAGCGCCAGCGCGGTGGCCAGAAGCGGCGAGCTGCTCCGCCTGATCTTGCAGCAGATCGCCGAGATTACCGGCACCATCAAGGAAGTCTCCCGGGGTTTGGAGCTGATCAGTTCCGGCAGCCAGGAACTGGCGGCCACCACCGAAGAGCAGTCGGCCTCCATGGCCACCATTGCCTCGGCCACCCAGGAACTGAGCATGATGGCGGATCGCCTGCAGCAGCTGGTGCAGGAATTTGAGCTGGAGGCCCCGCCCGGGGGGAAAGATTGATTCGGAAGTGACTTTCCCTTGCCCCAGCAGCTGCGGGGCTGTATTCTAGAGTTAGCACGACCTATGAGGAGGTGGGTTAGATGATCTTGGTGAGCAGTGGAAGCTTGCACAGCCATGGCGTTGGCCCGCCTCGGATCTGGGGCTGAGCTGTTTCAGCCTGTTTTGACCCGGCTCAAGGCCAGCGCCTCGGGGAAGAAGGATAAGGAGGGCGTTGGCTTTTATGTATGTAAAGGCTGAAGAAGTGCTGCCTGCAGATCTCCTGGCGGAGATTCAGGAGTATGTGCAGGGAGTGGAGCTTTACATCCCCAAGCGGCCCGAAGCCCGGCTGGGCTGGGGAGAGCGCAACGGGGCCCGCCAGCAGATCCGGAGCCGGAACCGGGAGATCGCAGAGCGCTACCAAAGGGGCGAGAGCATCGCCTCCCTCATGGAGCGCTATCACTTGAGCTATGACAGCATCCGCAAAATCGTGAGCTCCGGCCGGAAAGAATGAGTCCCAAGGATTCTCGGGAGGCCCAGGCGTTGTGAGGTGGTACAATGGGTAGTGGTGGGACCCGCCAATTCAGGGCGAAAGGGGGATGATCAGATGATCGTCAGGAGGTATGGCATCCTCTAGCTAGTCTAGGGTGCCTCAAGCTGGCAGGCTCCTGTGCCGCAGGGCAGGGGCCTGCTTTTTTTCTGGAGGGCAGCAGGAGTTTGCTGTCGGATGGGGAATATGGGACTTCCTGTCATTTCCTGCCGGTTGGGGGTTGAGGTCATGGGGTGGCTGCGGACTAAGTGGCGCTCTTTCCGGCGTCAACTAAATACGTTTGGTGTAGATCAGGAGCTGAAGGACCAGGCCATCGCGGCCAGCGTGCAGCGGGTCTTCTGGACCGCGCCTGTGCTGTCCCTGGGGAACTTCTTGGTGGCCCTAAGTTTCTGGCTGCGCAATGTGCCTCATGGAGGTAGGGAACTGCTCTGGCGGAACTTGATCAGCGGGGTCAACTTCACCGTGAGCGTTATCAGCATGCTGATCTGGTTGGCCGCTTGGCGGATCAAGGGATCCGGGAGCAGCGCCCGGAAACGGGCCCTGTTTGTCTACGGCGTTGCCTGCTATGTGCTGGCCGCGGGGTTGGCTATCTCCCTCATCGACCAGCTCGCCATGGCCAGTATTGCCGCCTTTCTCCTCAGCGCCACCATGGTGGGCACTTTGTATTATCTGCATCCCCACCATGCCCTGCTCCTTTTCGGGCTGGCCTATTTCGCCTTCAACCGGGGACTGGTCCTGGTGGGGGGCCATCCAGGCAGTGTGATTCTCTCCAACCAGGTGAACGGCCTCATCGCCGCCGCCTTGGGTTACGCCCTCTCCCTGCTGAACTGGCTGCATTTCCGCCAAACCACTCTTCAGCAGAGGACCATCGAGGAGCAGCAGCGGAAACTGCGGGTTCTGGCCTATTTGGACTCCTTGACGGGCCTGCCCAACCGGAGGTTCCTGGACGAACGCATTGATCGGGAGGCCGCCTTGGTGCGGGAGGGGCAGAGCCAGGCTGCCCTGCTCATGTGTGATATCGATCGCTTCAAGCTGGTGAACGATACCCATGGGCACCTGGCGGGGGACGATCTCCTGCGGGAGCTGGCGGCGCTGCTGGAGAAAAACATCCCGGCGGAAAGTGTTCTGGTGCGCCTGGGGGGCGAGGAGTTTGTGATCCTGGCACCGGGAGTGCCTCTGGGGGAAGCGGCCCGCCTGGCGGAGCGCCTGCGGGAGCTGGTGGAAGGACACAGCTTCACCCTGGGCGGCAGTGAAGTGCGGATTACGCTGAGCATCGGCGTGGCGGCCCTCACCGGCGCGGAAGGGGTGCGGGACTACTACAACCGGGCAGATCGCGCCCTCTACCAGGCCAAAGAGCTGGGGCGTAACCGGGTGGTGGCGGCACCGTAAGCCGCCAGAAGGGACAAAAACAGAGCAGGTTCAGCCGCAAGGGGCGGCGGAACCTGCTTTTCGCTACTCCCGGGGGCGGGAAAACCAACTCTCCAGGCTGCCCAGGTTTTTATAGGCAGCGGTGAGCTCCTTCACTGCCTCGGGGTCTAGTCCCTGGGCCCGCAGGCCCCTGGCGAAAATGTCCAGGGCTTTGCGGCGTTTGAGGAGCAGGGCCGGGCCCGCTGAAACCGTCCTACCCAGCGTCTTGGTGATGCCAACCAAAGCGGAAAGCGCTCCACCTAGCATGGCCCATCCCTAGGAGTTCCCGTACTGCTTGGTGACGAACTTGATGGTGTTCAGGTATTCCTCCGTCAGGTACAGGGCATCCTGTTTTTCCATACCCGCGTCGATCAGGTTCTTGTAGAACGTACCCGCCGCTTGGCTCATGCGCTCTGCTCCCTCCTGGGAATAGAGGGTTTGGAAGAGCTCCTTGATCAGCCTGGGCAGCTTTTCGGCAACAAGATCCAGCATCTCACCGATTTCTTTCACGGGAATATCAGAGTTGCTCACTGGCTAAGACACTCCTTTCCAAGATTTTCATAACCGGCCACAACATCTGCGGCAGTGCTTCCTCCAGCACTGTGCGCAGTACTTCTTGAACGAGCACCCGGCTCCCACTTCCCGTTAAGGAAGAGTAGACCCTCTGTTTGACTGCCTCTGGCATGGCTGCCTTCAGGCGGGCCAGTTCTTTTTGCAAGGCGAGCTCCAGGCGCAGTACCTCCAAAAACTCAGGGTCTGTGGCTGTAAGCCTCAGGGCCAGCTGCCTTTCCCCGTCTGAGAGCTTGCCATAGATCAGGCCCCAAGCCAGCTCGCTGTAGTCTTCCTTTGGTGCGCTCATCTTTCTCCCTCCTGCAGCCAGCGATAGAGGTGTCTGCGG
Organism: Candidatus Darwinibacter acetoxidans; assembly: GCF_041936445.1. Classification (NCBI taxonomy): domain Bacteria; kingdom Bacillati; phylum Bacillota; class Clostridia; order Candidatus Darwinibacteriales; family Candidatus Darwinibacteriaceae; genus Candidatus Darwinibacter; species Candidatus Darwinibacter acetoxidans. Next base: position 28,174 of record NZ_JBHGXH010000154.1, read on the forward strand.
GCGTTATGGGCTTTGCTTTTGACTGTGCCCTCAGGCAGGCTCAACATCTCCGCGAGCTCCCGGTAGGTAAAACCTTCCACGTAGAGCCCGTACACGATGGTGCGCTCCAGGTCCGCAAGCTGCTTGAGGGCTTCCTCCACAAACAGGGCTGAAGAGTCGCCTACAGCTGCGCCTTCCCAGATCAGGGGCAGGTCAGGGGGGCGCCGGCGCAGGAAGTCCACCATTTTGTTATGGGCGATGGCCAGCAGCCACGCCTTGGGGGAATGCACCGTCTCCAGGCGGTCCAGCCCCTCCTGGGCGGCTAGAAAGGTTTCCTGCACCAGGTCTTCCACCAGCTGCCTGTCTTGGAGTTTGAAGGCTAGATAGCCGTAAACGGCATCGGCATATGCGCTGTACAGTGCCGCCAGATCCACTTTCCTCAGCCCCTTCACCCCTCTAGTCGTCTGCGCTCCCGGGATGGTTCACGGGAAAATGTTATCTTTTGGTAAAGATAGGGCGGGGGGCGCCGCCCTCTGCTAGAATTCTAGGTAAACCGAGCGATCCCTACGGAGGTAAGAACCAATGGCCAAAGACTATGAGCACCTGCGGCGGGAATGGGTGGAAATGGCACCCTATTGGATCGAGGAAGCAAGAGCCGGGGGGGATCTTTCCCGCAAAGGGCTCCTGGATGCCTACATGCTCGCAGCCTGCGGCGATGTTCAGGGCCTGCGCATCCTGGACTGCGGCTGCGGCGAGGGCCGCTTTTGCCGCATGCTGGTGGAGCGGGGGGCAGGGTATGTGCTGGGCGTGGACAACTGTCCGCCCATGATTGAAGCCGCCCGGGAGCTGCAGTCCGGTAGGGACGAGTACCTGCTGGCCGATGCCCAGGATCTCAGCTTCCTGGCGGAGGCCAGTTTTGACCTGGTCGTTTCCTACCTCAACCAGTGCGATCTCCCCGATTTCGACGCCAATGTGCGGGAAGTGTTCCGGGTGCTCAAAGCTGGGGGGCGCTTTGTGGTGGCCAACATCCATCCCATGCGTTCCGCCGGGGGAAGCTGGCTAAGGGGACCTGATGGGGCCAAACAGCACGTCATGCTGGACAACTACTTCGCAGAGGGCGAGCGGCATTTCAGCATGAAGGGCGTGCAGATCACCAACTTCCACCGGACCCTTTCCACCTACCTGCGCAGTTTCCTCCGGGCCGGGTTTACCCTGGAGGACCTGATCGAGCCCACGGTTACACCGGAAGCGGTGGCAGCTTACCCCTCCCTCGCGGACGAGCGGCGGGTGCCCAATTTCATCATTTTCTTACTGAAGAAATAAAGAATTTCTGTGGAGTTTGCCCCTAGGTTGTTGTACCCTGGGATCAGGAAAGCAGTAGGGGGGGCGAACTGTCCATGGAAAAGGCGATCGATCTGAACAAGACCGTGTACGAACTGGTCCAGGAGCACCCGGAGTTGGTGCAGATCCTGGCTGAGCTGGGCTTTGCCAGCATCACCAATCCGGCCATGCTGAAAACAGCAGGCAGGGTCATGACCCTGCCCAAGGGGGCAGCCCTGAAGGGTAAGGATCTGGAAGAGATCAAAGGGGAACTGGCTAGGCGAGGCTACTCCGTGATCCCCTAGGCGTTTGGGGGAGCTTGGCTGAGCAAACGGCAGTTATTTCACTGAGATCGGGAAATACTACCCCTGGGGAGAGATATTTGACCTTCTTTGACTTTGACCTTTCCTGATGTTCGTGGGAAAATAAGGTTGCAAGTTGAAGTTGAGCAAATCAAACCCGAGGAGGTAGTGAGCATGTATCGCTTGATGCCGTTTCGCAGAAGGAGTCGTGGAGAATTCTTCTGGCCCCAGACCTGGCAGGACTTCTTCAACTGGCCGGAGTCTGTCTGGGAGGGTTTCCCCGGCTTTGGCGGTTTTGGTAGTTTCAGCGTGGATGTGAAGGAGACAGAAGACGGTTACCACATCCAGGCAGATCTGCCTGGCGTGGCCAAGGACAACATCCGCCTGTCTTTGGACAATGGCTATCTGACCATTGCGGTGCGGGCTGAAGAGCTGAAATCCGAAACGAATGAAAACTACCTCTGCCGCGAGCGGCGGCTGGCCTCCAGCCAGCGCAGCTTCTACGTGGGCAACGTCGATCCCGAAAACGTCCGGGCCAAGTACGAAAACGGGGTATTGGATATCACCATCCCCCGGGCTGCCCAAGGGCCAGATCGCAGGCAGATCCCCATTCACTAAACAACTTAGACGGAGGGTGCTCAGGCGCCCTCCTTTTTTGTTGGGCAGGATTTGGCCCCTGGGGACAGAATATGGTAATTAGTACCATTTGACAAAAGGGGGAAGGGGCTGATGTCCCAGGAGGACCAAATCAGGTTAGCTGTCTTTCAGTGGCTGGAGGAGCAGACCAGATTTGACGATGTACTGCCCTGGTCCACTCTCCTGCATGGTTTTAGCTACCAGGGCCACCGGATCAGTTTGGTTGGGCAGCAGGGGATCTGGAAACCCAAGGTCTTCAAATCCATACCCATCTCCATCCGCACATCCCACCAATCTCCCTACCACGACGGGTTTACTGCCGACGGGCTTCTGTGTTACCGCTATCGGGGCACCGACCCCCGCCACCATGAAAACGCGGGGCTGCGGGAAGCCCTGCTGAAGCAGGCCCCCTTGGTCTACTTCCATGCCCTCCTGCCCGGTAAGTATCTGGCCGCCTGGCCTGTGTATGTCATCGGGGAAGATCAGGCCAGCCTTTCCTTCATTGTGGCGCTGGATGACAAGCGCTACCTGGAGCCCGGGCAGGCGGCGGGAAGCGGGGAAGAGGGCCGCCGGCGCTATATCACCGCCAGCTTCCGGATGCGCCTGCATCAAAGGTCCTTCCGGGAGCGGGTGCTGGCCGCCTACCAGAGCCAGTGTGCCTTCTGCCGCCTGCGCCGGGCCGAGCTGCTGGATGCCGCCCACATTGTCCCAGACCGGGACCCCTTGGGTGAGCCACTGGTCACCAACGGCCTGGCCCTCTGCAAGATTCACCATGCGGCCTTTGACCGGCATTTCATCGGCGTCACGCCCGATTACAAGATCCAAATCCGCCGGGAGCTGCTGGAAGAAAGGGACGGGCCCATGCTCCGCCACGGGATTCAGGAGATGCACAACCAGCGGTTGATCCTGCCTAGGAAGGCTAGCCAATACCCAGACCGGGACCTTCTGGCCCTGCGCTATGAAGAGTTCAAAAAGGCCATTTAAGCTGCGGCCCTGTCCTAGTATCACCGGGACAGGGCCTTCCTGTTGGAAAGGGAAACCGCGCCTGGCTGGCGAACTTTCTAAGGTGGACTACACTGCAAAAGGAGCGGAAGCATGCAGACCAAGAAGGTAAATGTGGTTGAGGACTATCACGGCACGCCGGTGGCGGATCCCTACCGCTGGCTGGAAGACAGCGGCGATCCGGAGGTGCAAGTTTGGGTGGAGCGGCAGAACGCCCTCACCGAAGCGTTTCTGCAAGGGGAGGACCCCCGTCCGGCCATCAAGGCCCGCCTGCAGGAGCTTTGGAACTATCCCAGGACCCAGCTGCCCCGCCGGGCCGGTTCCTGGATCTTTTTTGAAAAGAACAGCGGCCTCCAGAACCAGCCGGTGCTCTACCGCCAACGGGGCCTCAGCGGTGAGCCGAAGATGGTTTTGGACCCCAACAGCTGGAGCCCAGATGGAACTGTGGCCATGAGCAACTACAGCGTGGAAGAGGGCGGCCGGTTCGTGGCTTACACCGTTTCGGTCCACGGCAGTGACCGCCAGGAGATCCGCATCCGGGATCTGGAAAAAGGCGAGGATCTCCCGGAGGTGCTGCGCTGGTGCCGCTTTACCAACATGGCCTGGTTCCGGGACCTGGGCTTTTACTACACCCGCTATCCCGCGCCTGGGACGGTTGACCCCGGGGATGAAAGCAACTTCAACCAGGTCTACTGGCACGCTTTAGGCACAGACCAGGAGGAAGACGTCCTGATCTTTGAACTTCCCGAGCGCAAGGAGCTCAGCTTCCATGTGAGCTTGACCTGGGATCAGCAGTATCTGCTTCTCCACGTCTTCGAGGGCACCGACCGGCGCAACGGCCTTTACTACCGCCCCCTGGGGGGAGAGCCTGGCTTTGTCCATCTGTTTGAGCCAGGGGAGGCCAGCTACCGCTTCTTGGGCAGCCATGGCTCCACCTTTTATCTTGTCACCAACTTGGAGGCTCCCAGGGGCCGGATCATCGCGGTGGACTTGAAAAATCCAGGCCGGGAGCAGTGGGTGGAAATCCTGCCGGAACAGGAAGATGTGATCGACCAGGCCTGCTATATAAGCGGCTGCTTCGTGGTCTCCTTCCTGCATAACGCCCATTCCCGCCTGAGCATCTACGACCAAAGCGGGAGGTACCTGAAAGATGTGCAGCTGCCCACCATGGGTTCTGTCCAGGGCCTGTGGGGCAGGCAGGACGAAAAGGAGTTCTTCCTGAGCTTCACTTCCTTCCTGCACCCCGCGGCCGCCTACCACTACGAGTTTCCCAGTGGTCAGCTTAAGCCCTTTGGCGAGCTGAAGCTCACCTTCGACCCGGCGGACTACGAGACTAAGCAGGTGTTCTACCCTTCCAAGGATGGGACCCAGGTTTCCATGTTCTTGGTGCACAAGCGGGGACTCAAGCTCGATGGTCAAAACCCGAATCTGCTCTACGGCTACGGCGGGTTTAACATCGCCATCACGCCAAGTTTTTCCCCTGGACGCCTTTGGTGGCTAGAACAGGGAGGCGTGTATGCTGTGGCCAATCTCCGGGGCGGCAGCGAATACGGGGAAGAGTGGCATCGCGCGGGTATGCTGGAAAACAAGCAAAATGTGTTCGACGATTTCATCGCCGCGGCTGAGTGGTTGATTGAGAATAAGTATACCAGTAGGGAGAAGCTGGTGATCGAGGGGCGCAGCAACGGGGGGCTCTTGGTTTCCGCGGTGCTGGTGCAGCGTCCCGAGCTGTTCGGCGCTGTGGTCTGCGTGGTTCCCGTCACCGACATGCTCCGTTTCCATAAATTTACAGTGGGCCGCTACTGGGTACCGGAGTACGGCAATGCCGAAACTAATCCTGAGCACTTCCAGTTCCTCTACAGGTATTCGCCCCTGCACAATGCCGCGCCCGGGGAGTATCCCCCCACCATCATCGTCACCGCCGATGGCGATGACCGGGTGGTTCCCGCCCATGCCTACAAGTTCAGGGCTGCTCTGCAGGGGGCGCAGCGGGGGGCGGCACCGATTCTGCTCCGAGTAGATACGAAGGCAGGCCATGGCCACGGTAAACCCACGGCAAAAATCGTGGAAGAACAAGCGGATATTTATGGTTTTTTAGTTAAAGTCCTTGGAAATTAGGCATATCCACCGCGAAATTGGACTAAGTATAGAAGGAAAATACATGGACAACTCGAAACCTGTGAAGCGGGTTTCGAGAAGGATAGCAAGGAGGAGGATATTTTGAAGTTCGCGGTTTTGACTGGTGGAGGAGATTCATCTGGGATCAATGACTTCCTGTACTTTTTAGCCCAGCGCCTGGAAAGGGAAGGGCACAGCCTGATTGGTTTCCGCCGCAGCTGGCTGGGTTTGGTGAACAACGACGCAGTTGAGCTGGGAAGAAAATGCCTTGCCCAACATCGCTTCACCCCGGGAACCATCTTAGGCACTGAGCGTAAGAATCCCATCAAAGACGGAGAAATGGACAAGGTCTTGGCGAGTCTCGAAGACCGCGAGGTGGACGTACTGATCGCCATGGGCGGTGACGACACCTTGGGGGTGGCCAATCACCTGGCGGGGATGGGCTTTACCGTAGTGGGCGTGGCCCAGACCATCGACGATGACGTGCAGGGCACCGACCGTTCCCTGGGCTACTACACGGCCATCTACCAAGGCGTGCGCGCTGTGAACAGCATGGTGAACAGCAACGTGGCCCATGACCGGGACATGATCGTGGAGATCATGGGTCGCGATGCGGGCTGGTTGGCCTTGGGAGTGGCGGTGAACACCCCGGCCTGCGCCTGCATGTGCCCGGAGGGGGCCATGACCTTTGATGAGATGGTGAGCGCCATGGAGCGGTACCGGCGGGAGAACGGCCAAGCGGCTTTGGCCATCGTGTCCGAGGGAATCCAGCTGGAAGGCGTGGAGCGGGCTGGACTGCAGCGGGATGCCTTTGGCAACATCGCCTACGCAGGGGTCAGCCACATCGTGGGGGATCTGTACAAGCAGCGCACCGGCAGGAACCCCCGGGTGCAGGTGATGGGATACATGCTCAGAGGCGGAACGCCCGTGCCCCAGGATGTGGAGCTGGCGGCTTTCTACGCCAACTACGCGGTGGATCTGGCCCTGGCCGGCCAAACGGGCCGCCTAGCCGGTCTGCAAAACGGCAAGCCCACGGCGGTACCCCTTTCGGAAGTGGTGGGCCAGAAGAAGCTCTTGGATCTGGCTGAACTGAAGGAAAAACTGGCGCTTCTGGCTTAAGCTTCTGCCACCCTTTCCTTCAGCCGGAGGATATAGTAACTAACCGCCAGGCCCACCAGGGCCAGGAAGAGACGCACCGCGGGCAGGGGGATCAAGAGCATGGAAATGAGGAGTGACGGCCAGAGGGTGCTTAGGGCCACTACCTTGGCCCTGCGGGGAACAACCCGCCGCTCCAGGTAATCCTTGAGGCCCCGGCCCAGGAGGCGGTGGTTCACCAGCCACCGGTACAGGGAGGGGGAGCTGCGCAGGTAGCAGTAGGCCGCAGTCAAAAGCAGGGGAGTGGTGGGCAGTACTGGCAGAAATAAGCCCACCACCCCTAAACCCAAAGCCAGCGTTCCCAAGGTGAGCAGCAGATACTTCTTCAGCATGGTACACCTCGCAGACTAGTGCTGGTTAGATTATAGGGTAGGCTGGTATTGAGTTCCAGACTAGATTAGTTAGGAGATTGGTAATGAATTATGTACTGCTGTGCTATCCCCGCTGAGGGACCTGCCGCCGGGCCAAGGCTTGGCTCGATGAACAGGGCATCCCTTACCAGTATCGGGATATCAAAGAGGACAAGCCCTCAGCGGATGAACTGAAGGCATGGGTGGAAAGGTCCAGGCGCCCCTTGAAGAGCTTTTTCAACACCAGCGGGCAGAAATACCGGGAGCTGGGGCTGAAGGATAAACTGCCCAGCTTGGGCCCTGAGGAACAGATCGCCATCCTGGCCAGCGATGGTCTCCTGGTGAAAAGGCCCCTGCTGGTGGGGGATGAGTTCGTGCTGGTAGGCTTTGGGCAAAAGGAGTGGGAAGAGGCGCTGCTGAGGCCCCAGGGCTGACCAAGGTACGTCTGGCGGTGCAAGGAAACTTGCGGTGGTGGCCGCGATATCTGCTGCGCTGAGAAAAGCCCCTCGGCACTTCACATCTGGGAAGTGCGGGGGGCTTAATCATTGCTGCGCCGCCATTTTGAATGGAAAAGGGCTACGGCGCCCCAGCTTCCACAACGAGGAGCCGGGTGGGGGGCAGGGTAAGCTCGCTATCCAGTTCCAGGATTGTGCCGCTTACGGTGTAGCTCTTACCCGACTCTAAAGTGATCAGATCCGATTCGTTGAAATAGTCCCCCGGCTCCAAAACATCTCCGGTGCGCTGCACATCCACCCAGGCCATGATCTGGTACTCACCTGGTGGAGCGATCAGCTCGAAAGATCCGCCCTTGGCGGGCAGGGTGGTTTCCTTCACCACCTCGACTCTGTTGCCTGTTCTCCTACCCACCACCAAGCGCATCTCTTCCACCGCATTCACGGCCCAGTAGGCATTGATCAGCCCATAACCGTACTCTTCGCTGAACTCCGCGGGGCCCAGGGGCATACTCGCAGCTTGGAGTATCTCCCTGACCTGCTGCGGCGGGATCCCCGCGGCCAGCATCAGCCCGATCACACCGGAGATGTGGGGGGTGGCCATGGAGGTGCCCTCTTTGTACCCATAGTCACCGTCATAGGCGGTGCTCAGGACGCCATCGTCTTCTCCGTTCCCATCTGTATCGTTATGGATATCGCCCCCCGGTGCCATCACGTCCAGCCCCGGACCGTAGCTGGAATAGCGGGTCCGCTGCGGCTGGTGGGGGTAGTTGTAATCCACTGCCCCCACGGCGATCACCTCGGGATAGCGGGCGGGATAGTACACCCCAGGCCCCCAGCCGTTGCCAGCGGCAGCCACCAGGATGCAATTTGTCTCCCGGCTGATACGCTCCACAGCATCCCGTAGATGCACCATCTCGGCGCGGCTGCCCAGGGAGAGGTTGATCACGTCCGCTGGATAGGGGTTGCGGGGCTTGTCCGGTTCATCCAAGAGGCCCGCGGCATAGAGCAGTCCGTGGACGAGTTCCCACTCACCTCCCCGGCCCCTCTCGTTCAGGACCTTAACCGGCAGCAGCTCCACATCCCACATGACCCCCGCCACGCCCAGGCGGTTGTTGGTGGCTGCGCCGATGGTGCCGGCTACGTGGGTTCCGTGTCCGTAGTCATCGTCGAAGTCATCGTTCCCGGCCACGAAGTTGTACCCATAGCGGTGGTCCAGCTTCGCTGCCAGCTCTGGGTGGTCTTTTTTCACCCCCGAATCCACCACGGCGATGCGGATGGAGGTATCGCCTGTCACCACGGACCAGGCCTGGGGCAGGCGGATTAAGGGATAGTGCCACTGCTGGCCGTAGAGCTCATCGTTGGGCTGAACAACACCCAGGGCCAGGACCTTCCCATTGGGCTCGGCGTACTTGATACCAGGTGCGGAAAGGGCCCGCACCAGCCCCTGTTCCCACCTGTCCGGAACCTGCACCAGGTAGGCGTTGAGGATGGCCAGGCGATCCAGGATGACCAAGCCCAGATCCTCTAGGATCTTGAGCTGCTCCTGGGCACTTACGCTTTCCTCGAAGGCGATGATCAGCTCTGAGGGTTCGAAATCCATCTCGTACCAGTCCGGGCTTTCCGCAGCAGGCCATGAAACCCCAACAGTCTGGGGCCCATAGTTTACCTGGAATGGGTCCACAACGGAGCGGGGGAAGCTGTGCTCCACCGCAATGGTTCCGGAAAGCACTGCGCCGACCACGGCGGTGAAATCCACTGTGGAGGTTCTGTGGACCTGCTTGTAGGGTGGTAAGAACACCCAGCCGGGCAGCTCTGGCCGAATCACGGTGGTTCCCTTGAGGCCCGGGAGGATGTAGCGGCCCTGTTCATCGGTTCTTGTGCTTTTCTCCACCTGGCCTGTGGCGTAGATGAGCACATCTGCCAGGGGATTGTCGTTCTCCTCCATCACGGTGCCTTTGATCGTGTATTCCCGGGGGGGACCCCACCAGAAGCAGGCGCTGAGCAGGAGTGAAGCTAGAAGCAGGGGCAGCCATCTCATGCTGGAGCGAATTAGGGCCAAATCTAGCACCTCTTCCCTGTGGAATATCTAGTTGATGCGCTGAACCTGCAGGAGGGCTGTGCCGGCGGGTTTGAGGTCCGCATCCAGTTCGAAAACGGTGCCCAGGACCTCATAGCTGGCGCCATCCTCAAAATGCACTGGCAGGGACTGGTTGAAATAATCTCCAGGTTCGAGGGTGTTCGTTCCCGTTTGAACGTCCACCCAGGCAAAGACCTGGTATTCCCCCTCGGGGATCCCCTGCAGCTGGAAGCTGCCGCCCTTGGAAGGCAGCGCCGCTTCCCGCACCGGGATGATCTCACTTCCTTCCCTCCTGCCCACCAGGAGACGCATGGTGTCCGCACCATTTACCGCCCAGTAGGCGTTGATCAGCCCATAGCCGTATTCGGGGCTGAACTCCTGTGGGCCCAGGGGCATGCTGGTGGCTTGGAGGACTTCTTTTACCTGCTGCGGGGGGATGCCGCTGGCCAGCATCAGGCCCACAACACCGCTCACATGGGGCGCGGCCATGGAGGTGCCGGCCATGTAACTGTAGCTCCCGCCGGTGTAAGTACTCAAGACGCCGCCCATCGACCCGTCTCCCCCTGGAGCCATCACATTCAGCTCTGGGCCGTAGTTGGAGTAGGAGGTCCTGCGGGGTCTAGACCCAAAACCGGAGTCCACAGCACCCACCGCGATCACCCCGGGGTGGGCCGCGGGATGGTAGACAGGAGCTCCGTAGTCATTGCCCGCGGAGGCAACTATGATGCAGCCGCTTTCCCTCAGGATCAGATCTATGGCATTGTCCACATGCCCCATTTTGTCTGGGCTGCCCAAAGAGAGGTTAATCACCTGAGCTGGGCGGGGGTTAAAGGGCTTGCCCGGCTCATCCAGGAGCCCCGCGGCATAGAGCAGGCCTTGGGCCAAAGCCCAGGAGGTGCCGCTCCCGCTTGCCGAGAGGACCTTCACGGGTAGGATCTCCACATCCCAGAGCACCCCGGCCACACCGAGGCCGTTGTTGGTGACCGCGCCGATGGTGCCGGCCACATGGGTTCCGTGACCTCGGTCATCCGCGAAATTCCTGCTGCCCTGGACGAAGTTGTACCCGTACTCCTGGTCCAGCTGCCTAGCTAGGTCCGGGTGATTGGGCTGGATGCCCGTGTCCAGCACCGCGATGCGGATGGCTGTGCTGCCTGTGGTTACCGACCAAGCCTGGGGCAGGCGAATGAGGCGGTAGTGCCACTGATCGGGGTAGCGGGGGTCAGTGGGATGAACTGTGGACAGAACACTGACCCTGGCATTCGGCTCCGCATACTGAACCTCGGGCCGGGCGAGGGCACTGATCATGCCCAGCTGGTCAGGGCTGCTGTCCCTCACTAAGTAAGCATTGAGCACCCGCAGACGATCCAGGATTTCGTAGCCCAAATCGGCCAAGACCTGCAGCTGCTCAGCCTCGCTTAGGCTTGGGTCAAAGGCGATGATCAACTCTGTGGGATCCGCTTCCCACTCGCTTAGCTGGCTTTCCCCCAGGGGCCGGTGGGCTGCCTCCTGCACGTCCACCACCGAACGGGGGAAGCTGTGTTCCACGCCGATCGTTCCCGCGAGGTTCGCACTGCCTCCTACGAATACGGCTGTAACCTGGGTTTCTGAGGTGATGGTGATCTGGGCTGGGTTAGCCTGGCCCGTGAGATCCCCGGTCCAGTGGCTGAACTCGTAGTTAGGCGCAGGCCAGGCGGTGAGCTCCACAGTAGTTCCATGGGGATACTCGACGCCTTCGGCGGAAGCTAGGAGCCTTTCTTTCACTGTGCCTTTCCCTTCAACTGTGATGAACAGGGGGTAGGTTTTCAGGCGTCCCGTGAAGTCCAGATCGCTTCTTTCTCCATCCACCATCTGCGGCTCGGAGAAAATCCAGTTGTCCTTCTGGGCCCGGATGATCGTGGGCCCCGTGAGGCCCGTGAGCTGGTAAGAACCGTCGCTGAGGGTGGTAGATGTCATGGGGTTTTGTCCCTCAGCGATCATCAACACATCTGCTATGGGCGCGCCCTGTTCATCCCTTACATAGCCCGTAACGCTTTAAGGTTCGGGGGTGGGCAGGGACCCTCCCCCTGTGGAGCAAGCGGTAAGCAGAAGTAAAGCCATCAAGAGCGGCAGCCCGCCCGGGCGCATCAGCTTCAAAGAAAACATCCTTCCTTATGGGAGCTTGTCCACTTGTATTCGCAGCCACTTGGCAATATCCTCCATGACCTGGTCTTTGTTCAGCTCATTGAGGAGCTCATGCCTAGCCTCTGGATACAGTTTCAGCTCGATATTGGTGATGCCGTGGTTTTTCAGCAGGCCCACAAACTGCCGGACGCCCCGGCCGTAGCCGCCCACGGGATCCGCTTCGCCGCTCAGTACAAGGAGGGGCAGCTCTTTGGGCATGCCCGCGATCTCTTGGGGATCGTGGATCAGTTGCAGGCCCGTGAGCAGGTCAAAGAAGAAGCCCGAGCTGCAGACCATGCCGCAGTGGGGATCGTCCATATACTTTTGCACTTCCCGCACATCCCTGCTGAGCCAGTCGAACTTGGTGCGGGGGTTTTCGATGCGTTTGTTGTAAGCGCCGAAGCTTAACTTGTCCAAAAAGGCACTGGGCTTGGTGGGGTCCCGGCGCATCTGCCAGCGGGCGATGAGCTTCCCCAGCCGGGCAGCAAAGCCCGGGTCACCCGCGGAACCCATGATGATCGCGCCGGTTACTGCCTGACCATACCTCTGCAGGTAGCGCCGGACCAAGAAGGAGCCCATGCTGTGGCCGAAGAGAAAGAGGGGTAGCCCCTGATGCTCCTCTTTGGTCTTGGTGGAGATGAAGTGGAGGTCATCCACCACCCGGTCAAAGCCCCGCTCTGGGGCGAAATAGCCCATGAGCCCGGCCTTTTCTCCGGTCTGGCCGTGGCCCCGGTGGTCACTGGCAACTGCGATAAACCCCCGCTTGTTGAGGAAGCTGGCCAAGCCCCCGTAGCGCCCGCTGTGCTCAGCCATGCCGTGGGCGATCTGCACCACGCCCTGGGGGTTTTCCACCTCAGCCCATTTACGCACGAAGATCTCGGTTCCATCGTCCACCTGCACGAAAAGCGTCTCCATGACCCGATCCCTCCCGCTGAATGCTTATGGTAGATTTTCCATACCGCGGGCCAGACTCCTTTCCAGGGGCAAAGGGTTTTGCCCTTGGCGGGTGGAATAACAAACCCGACGGGAAGGAGCGAAGCAGCATGATCGATGGTATCTATGTAAGTTACGGACACAAACCCGTGGAGATGGTCCAGGAACTTCTCCAGCACCTCAACCTGGCCAGGTCCATCGCCCCTGGGGCCCGCATCGGGCTAAAGCCCAACCTGGTGGTGGCCCGGCCGGCCTGGGAGGGAGCCACCACTTCACCGCAGCTGGTGGAGGGGGTCATTCAGTACCTGCAGGATCATGGTCACAAAAACATCGTGGTGCTGGAAGGCTCCTGGATCGGCGACAGCACCCGCCGCGCCTTTCAGGTGTGCGGCTACACGGAACTGGCCGAAAGGTACGGCGTGGAGCTGGTGGATTTGCAGAAGGACAGCTTCCACCCCAGGAAGGTCATGGAGCTGGAACTCTTGGTGTGCGACGAGCTCAGCAGGGTGGATTTCTTGATCAACCTCCCGGTCCTTAAGGGCCACTGCCAGACCAAGATCACCTGCGCCCTGAAGAACCTCAAGGGCTGCATCCCCAACCAGGAAAAGCGCCGCTTCCATACGTTGGGGCTGCATAAGCCCATCGCCTATCTGAACAAGGCGGTGCCCACTGATCTGGTGATCGTGGATGGGCTCATGGGGGATCTGGACTTCGAAGAAGGGGGCAACCCCGTGCAGATGGACCGCATTCTGGTGGGAAGCGACCCTGTGCTGGTGGATTCCTATGTGGCGCACCTTTTGGGCTACGACCCCGAGGAGATCGGCTATCTGCCCCTCGCCGCGGAGCTGGGGGTGGGCCGGCTCTTTGGGCCGGACACGGAAGTTGTGGTCCTGCGGGGAGCCCACGCAACCCAGCGCATGCAGCCGACCCGCAAGGTGGCCCGGCTGGCCCGCCTGGTGCAGGAGGATCAAGCCTGCTCCGCCTGCTTCGGCAGCTTGATCCATGCCCTGGCCCGCTTGGATGAGCGGGGGCTTCTGCCTTCAGTTCCCCGGCCCCTCTCCATCGGCCAGGGGTTTAGGGGCAAAACCGGACAGGGCCTCGGCATCGGCAGCTGTACCCGGGGCTTGGGGGATTACGCGCCGGGCTGTCCCCCCAGTGCCAAGGCGATTTTGGACTTTTTGGCAGAGCGGTTGTCATAGATAAAAAGGTGGGGAAGTGAACATGAAAAGGTTTCTCTGCTGTTTAGCGGCGGTGCTGCTGATCGCGGTGAGCTTGGTGCCGGCGGAGGCCCAGGGGGCCGCGGCCACGGGCCGGGGTCTGACCGAACTTTTCTTCCGCGGGGCCTCCGCTGAGCTTTGGGGGATGTTCTCCCCTGAGCTGCAGGCGGCCTTCGGCACCGAGGATGGTTTCCGGCAGTTCCAGGCGCAGGTGGTGAGCGCCTTTGGCTCCGGGGCGGAGCTGGTCCATGAGGAAGTCTCCCTCCTAGGGGAGTGGTGGGTGTATCAGGGTCTGCTCCAATTTCCAGGCGTAGAGGTTTATCTAGCCATCCAGTGGGCTTTTGATGATCGGGAAGTGATCGGCGGCCTGTATGTTACCCAAGTTCCCAAGGAGGCTCCCAGCCAGTTTCTGGACTACGAGACCAAGACCGAGCTTTATCTGCCCTTTACCGGTGAATGGTACGTCTATTGGGGCGGGCGCTCCATTGGCCAAAACTACCACGCCGCAGATGCTGCCCAGCGCTTTGCCCTGGACTTTTTGGTGCTGGAAAATGGCTCCTCCCATGCCGGTGCCGGCACCGCCAATGAAGACTACTACGCCTTTGGCCGGCCCATTTTGGCCCCCGCTGCCGGCTTGGTGATCGCCGCGGTGGATGGCATTGGGGACAACATCCCCGGCAGCATGAACCCCGAGCAGCCTTTGGGCAACCACGTGGTCATCGACCACCAAAATGGTGAGTATTCGTTTTTGGCCCACCTTCAGCGGGGCAGCGTGGCGGTGCAGGTGGGGGATTGGGTGGAACCGGGGGATCTATTGGGGCTCTGCGGTAACAGCGGGAATTCCAGCGAACCGCACCTCCATAACCATCTGCAAAACACCCCTGATTTCCCTGGGGGAGAGGGTCTGCCGGCCCTTTTCCGCTCCTATCTGGTCGATGGCGTTTTGGTGGAGCGCGGCGAGCCGCTGCGGGGCCAGTTTGTAGCTCCTGCGGAAAAGTAGCGGGGGATGGGCTGTGGACAAGGGGCAGTTAGTCAGGGAATATTGGCGGGAGGTGGCCACCCAAAACGAGGCTGGCCTCCGCTCCTATTTCGCACCACATGCCGTGATCAACTGGCACAACACCAAGGAGCAGTTCTCCGTGGAGGAGTTCATCTGCGCCAACTGCGGGTACCCTGGGAAGTGGCAGGGCCAGGTGGAGAGGATCGAAGTGGTTTCCGATGATCTGGTTATTACCGCCACTCGGGTGTGGGCTGTGGACGGTGGGTCTTCCCACCATGCGGTCTCCTTCTTCAGGTTTGCCGGCGCCAAGATCGTGCAGCTCGATGAATATTGGGGTGAGGATGGGCCTCCGCCCCAGTGGCGGCTGGAAAAACAGATCGGCAGGCGGCGCTGGAACAAACAGGGACTGCCCCCTGGGAGGCAGCCCCTGTGAGAAATTTGCTCCCTAAACCAGATCGCACGCCTCAGGAGGCATCCAGTGGGCAGGTTTGCCGTCCCATTTGATGTTGCAGCCGATGGGGTTGGTGAGGGGAGTGGTGATGGGTTTCCCGGCGATGAGCTCCTCTAAGGCGTTTTCCAGATCGTAGGTTGTGATCTTTTCCGGCTGGCGGGGGTTATCCACAGCCCGGCCTGTGTACACCAGCCTGCGCTCCTTGTCGAAGACGTAGAAGTGGGGTGTGCGCAGCGCCCCGTAGGCTTCAGCCACCTCCTGGGTGGCATCATGCAGGTACACCCAGGGGAAGCGGTGTTCTTCCATGCGCTTCACCATGTTCTCATAGGAGTCTTCCTCGTAGGTGTTGGCGCTGTTGGAGTTGATCCCCACGAAGGTGACCCCGTGCTTCTGGAATTTCTCCACCGTGCGGCGGGTCACTTCATCGGAGTTCTGCACATAGGGGCAGTGGTTGCAGGTGAAGAAGATGACCAGGTAATCGCTGGTGAAATCACCCAGGCTGTAGTATTTACCGTCTGTGGCTAGAAGTCTGAAATCGGGAGCCTTGCTCCCCAAAGGCAGTGTATACGCCATATTATCAACCTCCTTGGCTATATCTTTCCACAACGGTAAGGATTTTCCTCCCCTAGGGAGCAGCGGGCCGGAAACAGGAACTGGCCCCAGGTTTAGAGAATACCCAGAGGCAGGGGGTGGGCAGAAGATGAAGGGCCAAAACAGAACCAAAGGGTCCATTACCATGGCGGAGCTAGCCAAAATATGCGGCTACTCCAAAGCAACCGTTTCCCGGGCCCTCTCCGATGATCCCCGGGTGAAGCCGGAAACGAAGGCCCTCATATTGGAAATGGCCCGGCGCTACAACTATCGGCCCCACACCGTGGCCAGCAACCTGGCCCGGCGGCGCACGAAAACCATTGGACTGATGTTTCCCTCCGCGCCCCGCACCATCGCCGATCCCTTTTTCCTGGAGTATCTGCATGGAGTGAGTGAAACCCTCTTTGAGCAGGGGTTCAGTTTGCTGATCCCCCAGGTGCGCCAGCAGCGGGTAACCGAGACCATTGAAGAGCTGGTGGCCCACCGGAGGGTGGACGGCATCATCCTCACCGAGCCCCGCCTGGAGGATGAGCGCATCGTGCTGCTCCAGGAATCCAATGTCCCCTTTGTTTTCTTGGGCAGCACGGTCAAGGAGGATGTTTCTTGGGTGGATGGTGATAATAGAGGGGGGATCTGCCAGGGCGTGCGGGCTTTGGGGGCCCTGGGCCACCGCCGGATCGCGGTGATCTTAGGCGAGGAAGGCCTGGTTTCCACAGAAAAAAGGTTCCTGGGCTATCAGGACGGTTTAGCCGCCTTGGGGCTAAAGTTGGATCGGGATCTGGTCTGGCCCGGGGATTTCACCCGCCAGGGGGGTTACCGGGCGGTGGTCAACCACCTGGACCAAATCAAGGCCGGGGATGTCACCGCGATCATGGCCTGCAACGATCTTATGGCCATCGGGGCCATCCAGGCCCTGAATGAAGCAGGAGTGAAAGTACCTGAGCAGGTTTCCGTGATGGGTTTCGACGGCATTGAGGTGGGCAAATACCTCTCGCCGCCCCTGACCACGGTGCAGCAGCCCGTGTATAGCCTGGGGCGGGAGGTGGCCCGGGTGCTTCTGGGGTTGATTGCCGAAGAGCACGGGACCGTGCACCTCACCCTGCCTGTGACCATCGTCAATGAGACCAACACCATCGGGCCGGCCTCTCCCCGGGGAGCGGCTTGAGCCTTCCGCGGCTCCGGACGCATTGGCGCAAATTGGAGCGAATGGTATATTATGCAGCGCAGGGAGATTTGGAAAGGAGGCTTGCCATGAGAAAGGGACTGCTGGTGGCTGTACTCCTCGCGGCTGCCCTGCTCGCGGGCTGCGATGGGCGGCTGCTTTTGAGGATGGACATTCCCATCGTGATTGACCCGGCACCGCGCTATCAAGGTGAGACGTGGGGGTATCTTTCCTACGATCCTTATACCGAGCATATCCGCTTGGACAGCAAACCCCACCGCGGCGGACGCTACCGTCCCCTGACCAACGCCAGCGTGAGCGTGGTGGGAATGGGCATCACGGTGCGCACGGACAAAGACGGCTACTTCTATATTTACGGAGTGCCCTACGGACGCCTGGAGCTGAAGGTCCAGCACAGCTGGATCGGCCCCCGCAGCGGTGTGTACTTCACCACCCAGGGCCGCTGAATCTCGGCGCCAAACCAGCATGAACCTCAGGGTTTCTGCTGGTTTTTGCTTTGGAGCAGGAACTGGGCTGGCAATGGCTAAATAAGAATTATGATGAGCCGCGCCGCCAGCGGCTGGCGCCCTCATTGGTAGAACATCCGTAGTAAAGGAACAGGATAGAATGGAACAAAGTGAAACCATGCAGGCCGAGGGGAAGCTGGAGGGGCAAAAGGGCCCCCGGGCTCTGGCCTTGGTGGAACCTGGAAAAGACGAGATCGAAGTGGAGCGGGTGAACAGAAAGCTCCCCGCGGGCATCACCTCCAAGATGCTCTATGCAGACGTTCTGCGCATTGCCTGGCCGTCGCTGGTGGAATTGACCTTAACTCAACTGACATCCATGGTGGACTTGATGATGGTGGGGGGGTTGGGCCCCTGGGCCATCACGGCTGTGGGGCTGAGCGTACAGCCTCGTTTCTTATCCATGCTCATGTTTGTGGCCATGAATGTGGGTGCCACCGCCATGGTGGCCCGCTACCGCGGCGCCGGAAAGCCCAGACAGGCCAACGAAATCCTGCGGCAGGCTCTGTTTTTATCCCTGATACTCTCGATCATTGCCGGTGCCCTGGGTTATGTGTACGCCGAGCGGCTGATCGCCTTTATGGGCGCCGCTGACCCGGAAACTCTGGCCGGCGGCACCATCTATCTGCGGATTCAGATGCTGACCCTGCCCATCTTCGCCCTCACCGCCACCATCACCGCCGCTTTGCGGGGCGTAGGCCATACCCGGGTGGCCATGGTCTACAATATCGTGGCCAACGTGGTGAACGTGACCTTCAACTACCTGTTGATCCACGGCCACTTGGGCTTCCCCCGTCTGGAAGTGGCAGGTGCCTCCTTGGCCACATCCATCGGCCAGGTGGCAGCCTTCATCATGGCCTTGGCGGTGGTGCTGCGGGGAGATCACTATCTACACCTGAAGCTGAGGGACGGCTTTCGGCCCCAGTGGCAGCACCTGTACAATATCTTCAACATCGGGGTCCCTTCCATGTTCGAGCAGGCGGCCATGCGGGCCGGCGCCATCATCTATGTGCGCACCGTGGCCTCCCTGGGCACCCTGGCCTACGCCACCCACCAGGTGGGCATGAACATCCAGGCCCTTTCTTTCATGACCGGACAAGCATTTGCCGTTTCCGCCACCTCCCTGGTGGGGCAGAGCTTAGGCAAGAAACGTCCCGACATGGCCCAGAGCTACAGCAACCATACCCGCCGGCTGGGGTTAATCATCTCGCTCATCTTGGGTGTCGTCTTCTGGTTTTTCGGGGGACAAATCGTCGGTCTCTACACCGATGAGCCCCAGATCATCAGCCGAGGGGCCCGCATTTTGAAGCTGGTGGCCTTGGTGCAGCCCGCCCAGTCTTCCCAGTTCATCCTGGCAGGGGCCCTGCGGGGGGCGGGGGATACCCGGGCCACCGCGGTGATCACCTTCCTCACGGTGCTTTTCGTCCGGCCTTCCCTGGCCCTTCTGGCCATCAATAAACTGGGCTGGGGCCTGGACGGCGCCTGGATCGCTTTGGTCGCGGACCAGCTGCTGCGTTCCGGTTTGATTCTGCTCCGCTACCGCTCCGGGCGGTGGAAGAAAATCCGCATAGAGTGAGGCGAAGGGCATGGCAGGTAAAAAGTGGGAGAAGGTTACTTGGGGCCTGCTCCTGCTGGTCCTGGCGGTTTTGGTTACCCTGGCCTGGCCGGGGGAGCAGCGGGCAGGAGAGCCGAAGGCTGACCTGCGCGCCTACCTGCCGGCCTTGGTGGGTACCACCTATCATTTCGCGGGTTCAGGCATGGAGTTTGCCGCCTTCAGCCGGCGGATCACCTTCGCCGGGGAAGGCCTGCTGCAGCTGGAAGACCTCAGCGGAACGAACCTGGCCATGGTGGTTGAGCACGGGCCCCATGAGCTCAAGGCGATCTACGCGGAAGAGGAGTTTTACGAGGAGCGGAGCCTTTTGGATGAAGCGGCCCGCCGGGAAAGGGAACTGGGGCGGGA
Source organism: Candidatus Darwinibacter acetoxidans (assembly GCF_041936445.1). Classification (NCBI taxonomy): domain Bacteria; kingdom Bacillati; phylum Bacillota; class Clostridia; order Candidatus Darwinibacteriales; family Candidatus Darwinibacteriaceae; genus Candidatus Darwinibacter; species Candidatus Darwinibacter acetoxidans. The sequence continues at coordinate 47,566 of NZ_JBHGXH010000154.1, forward strand.
AGTGGAGCTGATCTGGCTCCAAGCGCCCCTTAAGGTGGGGCACAGCTGGAGCGATGAGAACTTCACCCGGGAGATTGCCGCGGTTAACCAGGTGGTGGAAGTGCCCCTGGGGGTCTTCCACGATGTGGTGGTGGTGAAAAGCCTAAGCCGCGCCGCCCCCGAGACGGTGCTCTATGAGTATTACGCCAAGAACGTGGGGTTGATTAAGCGGGAGTTTCTTCTGGATGTTGGCGGTGAGCCTTACGCGGTAGTCTCGAGCCTGGAGGGCTTGGGCTCTCCTGCGAACCGGTGGTAAAAGGAGGGCTGCCTTTGTACCTGATCGGCATTGATGTTGGAGGTACCCATACAGATGCTGCCCTGCTCAGGGATTCCAGCGTAGTGGCCCTGGCCAAAGTCCCCACTGACCATGGGGACTTGTTTGCCAGTACTAGAAAGGCCTTGGAAGAGATTTGGCACTTCTATCCAGGGGATGGGCCCTGCCGCCTGCAGCTTTCCACCACCCTTTCCACCAACGCCATTGTGGAGGGCAAGGGAGCGCCCACCCAGGTGGTGGCGGTGCCTGGGCCCGGTGTGAACCTGGCCAGTCTCGATCTGCCCTTTACCGTCCACGAGCTGTCTGGGTATATCGACCACCGGGGCAGGGAGGCGTATCCCCTGGATCCCCAGGAGCTCCAGGGCCTCAGGGGCCTTTTGGGCAGGGGAGAAGGGGAGGCGGTGGCGGTTGTGGGGAAGTTTTCCCAGCGCAACCCCGCCCACGAACAGCAGATCGGCGCTGAGCTGAGCAAATGGTACCGGGGCCTGGTTACCCTGGGCCACCGGCTTTCCGGCCGGGCGAACTTCCCCCGGCGCATGATCACCGCTTTTCTCAATGCCAGCGTGGCCCGGCGGCAGCTGGACTTCGTCCAGACCTGGCGGCGGGTTCTGCAGGATCTGCAAATCCCCCTGCAGGAGGTGCTCATCCTCAAGGCCGATGGGGGCACCATGACCTTGGAGGCATCGGTGGAGCGCCCCATCGAGACCATTCTTTCCGGACCTGCCGCCAGCACCATGGGTGTCCAGGCCCTAACCTCCCGCCAGGAGCCCAACTACCTGATTGTGGATATCGGCGGCACCACCACCGATCTGGCCGCGGTGGTGGAGGGGGAAGTTCTCTTTGAGCGGGATGGCGCGGTGATCGCCGGCTACCGCACCCTGGTTCCGGCGGTGCTCACCCGTTCCATCGGCCTGGGGGGAGATAGCGAACTGCATTTCACCCCCGAGGGGGGCCTAGTGATCGGCCCCAGGCGGGCCGGCACTCCTTTGTGCCTCGGCGGGGAGCGGCTTACCCCCACAGATGCCGTGTCCGCCTTGGAGCTGGCCCAGGTGGGTTCCAGAGCCAAGGCCCAGGCCGCGCTGGAGGCCAAGGGGAGGGAGCTCGGCCTTTCCTGGCGGGCCTTGGCGGAACAGATCATCGAGGCCTTTGTGCACCAGCTGGCCCAGGCCGTGGAATCCCTCTACCGGGAGCTGGAGGGCATGCCCCTCTACACCGTCCGGGAGGTGCTGAACCCGCCGGATCTCAGGCCCCAGGCGGTGGTGGGTTTGGGGGCGCCGGCTCCGGTGTTCATTCCCAAGCTAGCTGAGGCCCTCCAGCTGCCCCACGAGGTGCTGCCCCACAGCGCCGGGGCCAATGCCATTGGCGCGGCCGCGGCGGCAGCCACCTTGAGCCTTACTGTGCACGCGGACACCGAGCTGGCCAAGCTCACCATCCCGGAGCTGGGCCAGCAGGAGGACATCCCCCGCCCCCTCTTCTTTGATCTGGACAAGGCCCGCAGCCTCGCGGAAGAGCGCCTGCGGGAGCTGGCCAAGGAGCGGGGCCTGGGGGAGAGCGAGGAGATTTACGTTGTGGAAGAGGAGAGCTTCCAGATGGTGCGGGGCTTCCGCACCGTGGGCAAAAGGTTCATGGTGCGGGTACAGCTGCGGCCCCAAGTACGCAGGGTGAGGGGGTGAGGCCGTGGGCAAGACAGAACCAGTGGTGGGTCTAGTCTTTTTCCCCGCCTTCGACTGGTGCATCACACCTGATCATCCCGAACGGCAGGAGCGCCTCTTGTACACCAGGGATCAGATCCAGGAGGAGGGCCTCTTTGATCATCCCCGCATCCGGGAGTTCCGGCCCCGCCTGGCGGACCCTGGGGAAATCCTGCGCACCCACGTGGTCCTGCCCAGTCTAGAGCGGAACATCACCGAGTCGCACCGCATCGCCGCGGGGGGGACCATGGTGGCGGGGGATCTGGTGGTGGACGGAGTGGTTGATCGCTCCTTTGCCCTGCTCAGGCCCCCGGGGCACCATGCCAACCGCATCGTCCACGGGGCGAGGGGCTTTTGCGTGATCAATAACGAAGCCATTATGGTGGACCATCTCCGCTCCCGGCTGGGGCCGGATCTGCGGGTGGCCATTGTGGATACCGACGCCCACCATGCCGATGGGACCCAGGATATCTTCTACAACGATCCCGGCGTACTCCACATCTCCCTGCACCAGGATGGGCGCACCCTCTATCCCGGCACAGGTTTCCTTTCTGAGCGGGGGGGACCTGCGGCCTACGGGCAGACGGTGAACATCCCCCTGCCCCCGGGCACCGGCGATGAGGGCATGCTCATGGCCCTGGAGGAAGTGGTCCTGCCTATCCTAGAAGAGTGGCAGCCTGATCTGGTGATCAACGCGGCAGGCCAGGATAACCACTTTTCCGATCCCATTACCAACATGGGCTTTTCCGCCCAGGGCTATGCCCGCCTGACCGATCTTTTGGCCCCGGATATCGTGGTGTTGGAGGGTGGCTATTCCATCGAAAGCGCCCTGCCTTACATCAACGTGGGACTGCTTTTGGCCTTGGCGGGCCTGGATTACTCCAAGGTGCGGGAACCGGGCGGGGGCCGCCGCAGCCAGAGCCGGGAGATCACCAGGCAGGTGGCGGAGATTTGCCGGCAGGCCAAGGAGCTCTGGGACACCCGAGGGCAGGTGGATCTGAAGGAAGTCTTTGGTTCGGGACCCTTCTTTGAGCGGCGCCGGCAGATCTTCTATGACACAGACCAGATCATGGAAAGTCAGCAGGAATACATCCGCCTCTGCCCCAGCTGTCCAGGCTGGCGGGTGATCTACACCAGTTCCACCCGGAACCGCACCCCCGCGGCCGCGGTGCTGCTCCCCTGGAAACCCTGCGCCTCCTGCCAGGGGGAGGCCCGGGAGCAGTATGGAGAGCTGGAAAAGGATCAGCGCTTCAGCCAGGTGATTTGGCAGGAACCCAAAAGCGGGGCTGGGCAGGCGCCCACGAATCTACGGGGCAGTGAACCACGCTAGGAGGATTGGTATGGAGAAATGGAAGCGCTGGGGTCATCTTGTAGCCATCGATTTGCTCCTGGTCAACGTAGCCTATGTGCTGGCGCTGTTTTTGCGCTATGATCCGGTGCCAGCTTACCAGTGGGAAGTGTTCCTTACCCTTTTGGTGCCCCGCACCACCCTGCGCATCCTGGGCCATTACTTCTTCGGTCTGTACCGCCGGGCCTGGCGCTACGCCTCCATCGAGGAGGCCCTGGCCATTGTGGGGGCGGTGACCGTTGGTTCCATTCTAGGGGCTTTTCTTAATCTGTTTTGGTTCCAGGCCATGCTCCCCCGCAGCATTGTGGTCTTGGACTGGTTCTTGTGCTTAGCCCTGGTGGGAGGCAGCCGCTTCCTGGTGAGGATCCGGGACGGGTGGCAGCGGCAGTCCCTTTTGGAGGACCACGAAGAGCCCCTCAAGCGGGTACTCATTGTGGGGGCGGGGGATGGCGGCGTTTTAGCCGCCCGGGAGCTGCGCAACCACTATGGGCACCAGGTTAAGCTCGTGGGCTTTATCGATGATGATCCCCTGAAGCGCAACCAAACTGTGCTGGGCAGCCCCGTTTTGGGCACCAGAGATGATCTGGCCCGGGTGGTCGCGGAGTACCAGGTGGATGAGATCATCATCTCCATGCCCTCGGTGCCCCGCCGGGTGATCCGGGAGTTTGTGCGGATCGCCCAGGCTACCGGGAAAAAGGTGCTGATCCTCCCGGGCGTCTACGATCTCCTTGAGGGCAACGTGACCGTGAGCAAGATCCGGGAAGTGCAGATTGAGGACCTCTTGGGCCGGGACCCGGTGAAGGTGAATATCGCTGGCATGAGCGCCTATTTGAGTGGGCGGAAGGTGCTGGTCACCGGCGCGGGGGGCTCCATCGGTTCGGAGCTCTGCCGGCAGATCGCCAAGCTCAAGCCGGAGGTTTTGCTTCTGGTGGATCACGGGGAGAACAATCTCTACGAGATCGAAATGGAGCTGAAGGCGGCCCGGGTTCCCCTTGTGGCCTTGGTGAAGGATATCAAGGACGGCCGGGCGGTGCGGGATGTTTTCCAAAGGTACAAGCCCGATGTGGTCTTCCACGCTGCAGCCCACAAACATGTACCCTTAATGGAGCATAATCCTGAAGAGGCGATTAAGAATAACGTGTATGGTACTTACCAGGTGGCCTGGGCGGCCCACCTGGCGGGGACGGAGAAGTTTGTGCTCATCTCCACCGACAAAGCGGTGAACCCCACAAGCGTCATGGGGGCTTCGAAACGTATTGCCGAAATGATCATCATGTATCTCGACCAGAGAAGTGCCACGACCTTTGCCGCGGTGCGCTTCGGCAACGTCCTGGGGAGCCGGGGGAGTGTGATTCCCCTTTTCCGCCAGCAGATTCTAGCTGGAGGCCCGGTGACGGTCACCCACGAAAAGATGATCCGCTATTTTATGACTATCCCCGAAGCGGTGCAGCTCACCCTGCAGGCGGGGGCCTTTGCCGGCAAGGGAGAGATCTTTGTGCTGGATATGGGTGAGCCGGTGCGCATTATGGATCTCGCGGAGCAGCTGATCCGCCTGTCGGGCCTGAGGCCCTATGTGGACATCGATATTCAAATAACGGGGATCAGGCCAGGGGAGAAGCTCTTTGAAGAGCTGTTCACTGCGGAAGAAGGGGTGGATGCCACAACCCACGAAAGGATCTTTGTGGCTAAGCCCACAGCCCTAGACCTACCCCTTTTGGAGGAGACTGTGCAGGCGCTGGAAAACCGGCCTGAGGAAATCCTGCCCGCGGATGCCCATTCCGCCCTGGAGTTTATCCGGCGTTTTCTGCCGGAGTTCCGCGGGGAAGAGCAAAGTAAGCTCGAGGCCGCGGCTGGGCTGGAGGAGTAAGGGAGAATTAGCCATGGAGAAGGCGGCACTCCGCTGCTTTGCCGCCTTTTTTCTGATCGAAGGTTTTGCGCTAAAGGAGAGGGAACGATGAAGCGAGTTGCTGTGGTTGGTTATGGGAATATCGGGAGGTACGCGGTGCAGGCGGTGGAGGCTGCCCCCGATTTGGAGCTGGCCGGTGTGGTCCGCCGCCAGGTGGCAGGGGCCCTTCCCCCGGAACTGCGGGAAGTCCAGGTGGTGGATGACATCCAGAAGCTGGGGAGGGTAGATGCGGCGCTCCTTTGCGTGCCCAGCCGCACGGTTCCGGACAAAGCCCGGGAGGTCCTGGAGCTGGGCATCAACACCGTGGACAGTTTTGACATCCACGGGGAGGACTTGCTGCGCTACCGCAAAGAAATCGACATCACCGCCAAGGAACACGGGGCGGTGGCGGTGATCGCGGCCGGTTGGGATCCCGGCACCGATTCGGTGGTGCGGGCGCTCCTGGAGCTCATGGCCCCCAAGGGCATCACCTTCACGAATTTCGGACCAGGGATGTCCATGGGGCATTCCGTGGCGGCCAAGGCGGTGCCCGGTGTGAAGGATGCCCTGTCCATGACCATTCCCGCAGGTGCAGGCCGGCATCGGCGCCAGGTTTACGTGGAGCTGGAGCCGGGGGCAGATTTCCAGACAGTGGAAGCAAACATCCTGGCAGACCCCTATTTTAACAAAGACGAAACATTTGTGTATCAAGTTTCTTGCATAAAGGATCTCCAGGATGTGGGCCACGGGGTGCTCATGGAGCGGGTGGGCACCAGTGGACGCACGGCAAACCAGCAGTTCAAGTGGGAGATGCGGATCAACAACCCAGCTCTGACCGCCCAGATTATGACTGCAGCGGCCCGGGCCAGCTTCCGGCGGCAGCCGGGGGCCTATACGCTTTTGGAGATTCCGCTAATTGATTGTTTTTCCGACGATCTTGATGAATTAGTCATGCGTCTGGTCTAGAAACCACGAAAGGCAGAAGGGCCCCGGAACGTCGTTGCGGAAACACGTTCCGGGATTTTTGTGATTTTTTTGACATTAGCTTGTTGTTAAATTATCAAGAAATCGACAAGGAATTTCGTACCCCTTTGCGAATACTAGTGGTATAAAAACGATAGATGGAGGATGGGGAATGAAATACCAAGGTCTAACGATTGGGGTTCCCAAAGAGATTTTAGCCGGTGAACGGCGCGTTTCGGCAACCCCCGAAACAGTGTCTCAGTTTGTGAAAGGTGGAGCGAAGGTCCTGGTGGAGGCGGGGGCCGGTCTCGGCGCTTTTTTCACCGACGACGCCTACCGCGCCGCGGGTGCCACCGTTTTAGCCGATGTGCGTGAAGTATACGAACAGGCAGACCTGATCATTAAGGTCAAGGAGCCCCAGTTCCACGAGGGGCTGGGCGTGCATGAAACAAAGCTTCTCCGCCCGGGGCAGGTACTCATCACTTTCCTGCATCCTGCTTCTCCTGCCAATCATAATATGGTTAAGGCCCTGGCGGAGCGGGGCGTGGTGGCCCTCACCCTGGATTCCATTCCCAGGATTTCCCGGGCCCAGAGCATGGACGCCCTCACTTCCATGAGCACCGTGGCCGGCTACAAGGCCGTACTCATGGCCGCCAGCCGGATTCCCAAGTTCCTGCCCCTCATGGGCACCGCGGTGGGCATGATCCAGCCCGCGCAGGTCTTGGTGATCGGCACAGGTGTGGCAGGTCTGCAGGCCATCGCCACCGCTAAGCGCCTAGGCGCAGTGGTCTACGCCGCGGATATCCGCCCCGATGCCCGGGAGCAGGCCAAGAGCCTGGGGGCCCGCCTTGTGGAGCTGGGCATCCCCGACGAGCTGGCGGTGGGGGAAGGCGGCTACGCCAAGCATTTAGAACCCGAATGGCTGGAAAAGGAGCGGGAAGCCCTTAAGCCTGTGGTGGCCGGGTCCGATATCGTGATCACCTCGGCTCTGGTGCCGGGCAAAGAGGCCCCCATTTTGATCACCAAGGAAATGGTGGAGTCCATGCAGCCCGGTTCGGTCATCGTGGACATCTCCATTGACCAGGGGGGCAACTGCGAGCTCTCGGAAGGCGGCGTGATCAAGGAGCATCAAGGTGTGACCATCGACGGTACCAAGAACATCCCCGGCACCATGCCCACCAGCTCCACCGCGATGTTCTCCAAAAACGTGTTCAATTTCGTGGACAACCTGGTGGCTGAAGGCCGAGTCAATTTGAACCTGGACGATGAGATCATCCGGGCCACCTTGGTCACTCAAGACGGGAAGATTGTCCATGAAGGTACCTTAGAATCGATGCGAGCAAGGGGAGAAATCTAGATGCGTGAAGTTGTTCTGGTTCTGGCGTTTGTGGGGGCGGCCGTCCTCGGTTACAAGCTGATCAGCGAGGTACCCAGCCTGCTCCACACGCCCCTCATGTCGGGCATGAATGCCCTTTCCGGGATCACCGTGGTGGGGGCAATTACAGCCACCGGTCTGGCCGTGGCCACCGGCAGTAAACTCGCGGGCTTTATCGCCATTGTCCTGGCCATGATCAACGTGGTGGGCGGCTTTGTGGTCACCGACCGCATGCTGCGCATGTTCAAAAGCGAGCGGGGGAGGAATGCCTAAATGCTCAGCCCATACCTGCTCATGCAAGTGGTCTGTATTGCCCTTTTCATTTACGGCATCCGCCTGATGAACTCGCCCAAGACGGCGGTGAAGGGGAACCTCATCGGTTCCGTGGGCATGGCCGGTGCCATCATCATGACCCTGCTGGAAGCCCAGGTGCTTTCCGTGGGCCTGATCTGGGCTGGCCTTTTGGTGGGTTCTGCCCTGGGTCTGTGGCTGGCCCTGGCCGTGAAGATGATCCAGATGCCCCAGATGGTGGCCCTCTTCAACGGCTTCGGCGGTGCGGCTTCCTGCATCGTGGCGGCCCTCACCGCCCTAGGGGGAGGGCTCGGGAGCTTCACCCTCTTCACCTCTGGACTGGCCATGGTGGTGGGGGGTGTAACCTTCAGCGGCAGTCTCGTGGCCGCCGCCAAGCTCCACGGCGTGATCAACCAGCGCCCGGTGCACCTTAAGGGCCACAACGCTTACCTCTGGTGGAGCGGCGTGGTGATGGTCTTGGCCACCTTGGGCCTCACCTTCCAGGTGGGGGCCCCGGCCTGGCCTGTGCTGCTTTTGGTCATCCTTTCCCATCTGTTCGGCTATGTGTTCACCATCAGGGTGGGCGGCGCGGACATGCCCATCACCATTTCCCTTCTTAACTCCTTTTCCGGCGTGGCCGGCTCTGTGGCGGGCTTTGCCCTGCCCAACGGCGCCCTCCTGGTTGTGGTGGGTTCCATCGTGGGGGCATCGGGCCTGATCCTCACCCAGATCATGTGCCGGGCCATGAACCGGAGCCTGTTGGATATCCTCTTGGGCAAAACCACCGTAACTCCGGCAAAGGTCTCTGAACAGCAAGCCAAAGAAGTGGCCCCGGCCGAGCCGGAGCCCATGCCGCCCCAGGGACCTAGCTGGCAGGCGGCACTGCGGGATGCCAAAAAAGTGGCCATCATCCCCGGTTACGGTATGGCCCTGGCCCAGGCTCAGCTCCAGGTGAAGCAGCTGGGCGAGCTTTTGGAGAGCCAGGGGAAAGAGGTGCGCTACGGCATCCACCCCGTGGCGGGGCGCATGCCCGGGCATATGAACGTGCTCCTGGCGGAAGTGGATGTCCCCTATGACAAGCTCTGTGAGCTGGAGGAGATCAACGCCTTTTTGGCAGAAGCGGATCTCGCGGTGATCGTGGGGGCCAACGATGTGGTCAACCCCGCGGCCATGGAGCTTCCCGGCACGCCCATCTACGGCATGCCCATCATCCGGGCGGATCTGGCCCAGCACGTCCTGGTGTGCAACTACGATACCAAACCGGGCTACGCCGGTGTGGACAATTCCCTTTACCAAATGGAAAAGGTCCACCTGCTTTTGGGCGATGCCAAGGACAGCTTAGCCAAGCTTTTGGAGGCCGCCAAAGGTGAACTGGCGGAAGTGATCCCCCTGCCGGAACAAGAGGCACCGACGCAGGATCCTGGGGCCCTGCTCCGGGCGGCCCAGCGGGTGGTGATTGTGCCCGGTTACGGCCTGGCCGTGGCCCAGGCCCAGGGACACGTAAAAGGGCTGGTGGACCTGCTGCAGAGCTACGGCAAGCGGGTGGAGATCGCCGTGCATCCCGTGGCGGGGCGCATGCCCGGTCACATGAACGTGCTCATGGCGGAGGTGGATATCCCCTACGAGCTGCTTCTGGAGATGGACCAGATCAACGACCAGTTCAAAGAGGTGGATGTGGTGGTTGTGGTTGGGGCCAACGATGTGATTAACCCCGCGGCCAACACCCATGAAGGCACGCCCATCTACGGCATGCCGGTGTTGAACGTGGCCGAAGCCCGCCACGTGATCGTCTACAACCTGGACCGCTCACCGGGCTATGCCGGGGTGGAAAACACCCTCTACGACATGGAGCACTGCATCTTCGTACCCGGCGATGCCGCGGTCACCCTCCAGGCCCTCCTGCAGGCTCTGCGCCTGGCGAGCTGATTCAATAGGCAGGAAGCAAGAAACAAGAAGAGGGTCGCTCCTCCAGGTATTGCCCTGGGGGGCGGCCCCTTTTGCTGCATTGACGGACAAACAGCCCTTCGGTAGAATGGAGCTGGAAAAGGAGGCTTCTCCGTGGAAGGGATGCATTTGGTCAGCAGGGAGTACAAGCCAGAGGATACAGTAGTCACCGTGGGGGAAGTGCGGATTGGTGGAGGGCACCGCGCCTACATCGCCGGACCCTGCTCGGTGGAGGATGAGGGGCAGATCATGGAGATCGCCCGGCTCATTCAAGGCCGCGCCCATATCCTCCGGGGCGGAGCCTTTAAGCCCCGCACCTCCCCCTACAGCTTCCAGGGCTTGGGGGAGGAGGGCCTGCGCCTTTTGGTCCAGGCGGGACGAGCCTTCGGCCTGCCGGTTGTTACGGAGGTTTTGTCCGAGGAAGAAGTGGAGCGGGTGGCGGAGCAGGTGGACATGCTCCAGATCGGCGCGCGCAACATGCAAAACTACGCCCTCCTAAAGAAGGTGGGCGCCCAGAAAAAGCCGGTCCTGCTCAAGCGGGGCCTGGCCGCCACCATCGAGGAACTGCTCCTTGCCGCGGAGTACATCTTAGCCGCCGGCAACCCCCAGGTGGTCCTCTGCGAGCGGGGGATCAGGACCTTCAGCGGCTCCCTGACCCGCAATACCCTGGATTTGAGTGCCGTGCCTATCCTCAAGCAGCTCACCCACCTGCCGGTGATCGTGGATCCCAGCCACGGCACGGGGCGCTGGAATCTGGTGGAACCCCTGGCCAAGGCGGCCCTGGCGGTGGGGGCGGATGGGGTGATGATCGAGGTGCACACCCATCCCCAGGAAGCCCTCTCCGATGGACCCCAGTCCCTCAAACCAGAAAGGTTTCGGGCCTTGGCCGCGGAGCTGGATGCCCTGGCGGAATTCTTGGACGGCCGGAGCCGGGGTGGAGCAAATGGATAGGCTAGTAGTTAAGGCTCCTTCCGGGACCTATACCGTAAGCTTCGGGCCGGCTATCTGGCGGGAAGCGGCGCAGCTCGCCAGCGCTTACAGCCAGGTTTTGGTGGTGAGCGACACCAACGTGGCGCCCCTTTATGCTGAGCGCCTGCCCTTTCAAGTCTTGGAGCTTTGGCCAGGGGAGGAGAGTAAGAGCTTGGAGATGGTGGCGGCCCTGGTGGATGATTGGGCCCGCAGGGGTTTGGATCGCTTCAGCCTAGTCATTGCCCTGGGGGGCGGAGTGATCGGCGATCTTGTGGGCTTTGCCGCCTCCATCTACCGGCGGGGCATCGACTATGTGCAGATCCCCACCACCTTGGTGGCCCAGGTGGATAGCGGCATCGGAGGGAAGACCGGTGTGAACACGGCCTGGGGCAAAAACCTTGTGGGCACCTTTTACCAGCCCCGGGCCGTTTTCATTGACCCCTCCGTTTTGGAAACCCTACCGGAGCGGGAGATCACCGGCGGTTTAGGGGAGGTGTTGAAATACGGGGTGGTGCAGGATGGGAAGCTTTTCGCCCAGGTGAGCAGGGACATCTCCGCCTTTTACCAGCTGGATTTGGAAGTTGCCGCCCCGGTGATCCGGCGCTGCGTGGAGATCAAGGCGGAGATCGTGGCCGCGGATGAACGGGATCTGGGCCTGCGGCACATCCTCAATCACGGCCACACCTTCGGCCACGCCCTGGAACGGGCGGGGGGCTTTAGCTTCTACCATCACGGGGAAGCGGTCCTCCTGGGCATGCTGCTGGAAGCCCGCCTGGCGCACCTTTTGCGTTTGCTCTCCAGGGAGGATTTGGTGAAGATTGAAGCTGGCCTGAGGCGGGTACCGCTGGAATACCGCTTCAGCCACCTGGACAAGGGCGAGGTGCTCAGCGCCCTGCAGCAGGATAAGAAGAACAAACAAGGCAGGATTTCGTTTATCCTGCCCCGCCAGATCGGCAGCGTGGAAGAAGTGCTGCTTAGCTTGGAAGAAGTGGAAGAATACTGGGATGAGGTGATCCGCGCATGAAGGTATTGGTCCTCCACGGGCCCAATTTGAACTTGCTGGGACGGCGGGAGCCGGAGATCTACGGCTCCAAGACTTTAGATCAGCTCAACGAAGAAATCGAGGCCCTCGCCAGCCAGCTGGGGCTGGAGGTGGACTTTTTCCAGTCCAACCAGGAAGGGGTGCTCATCGACCGCCTGCACCAGGCGGCAGGCACCTACCAGTGGATCGTGTTCAACCCCGGGGCCCTGAGCCACTACAGCTACGCCCTGCGGGATGCGGTGGCCGGGATAGGTGTACCCACCATTGAGGTGCACATGAGTAACGTCCAGGCCCGGGAAGAGTTCCGCGCCCGTTCGGTGATCGCTCCGGCCTGCGTGGGCCAGATCACCGGCTTCGGCGCCGCCTCCTACTTCTTAGCCCTTTACGCCATCTTCGAGCGGGCCGGCATCTAGCCTGAGGATCAGCTCACTCGCGTCCAGAAGGCTCCGGCAGGTATAATCAGGCTCTTCCTTGGTCTTTTCCCGGGACTTGATCAGGATGGTGCGGGTGCCCGCGGCTTTGCCCGCTTGAATATCCACATCCCGGTCGCCCACCATGAAGCTGGCCGCCAGGTCCACATTGTACTTTTCCGCCAGGTCTAAGATGAGGCCTGGCTTTGGTTTACGGCAGGGGCAGCCCTCCTTGGGCTTGTGGGTGCAGGCCGCGATTTCCGTGAACTGGCCGCCGCCCTGGGCCACTTCCTGAACCAGCTTGGCGTGGATGGCCTCAAGCTTTTCCAGGGTCATATACCCCAACCCTACGCCCCCTTGGTTGGTGACCACAAAGACCAAAAAGCCCGCCTCGTTCAGCCGGCGGATGACTTCGGGCACGCCCGGTAGGAGGATCAGCTCCTCCGGGCTGTTGGGGGGCCTGAACCCATATGATTTATTGAGCACTCCATCACGATCCAAGAAAACTGCCTTTTGTTTTGGGGACATGGCTGCATCCTTTCCTCGTTAGTTTTATCCTGTCCGCCGAGGGTTGAAAAAATGGCACAGGGGGTCCCTGTGCCATTGTTGATCAGGTGCCAAGGCCTAGAAGCGCTCGCTGAGCATCTCCTGGATGGCCTCTTCCACCAGCATCCGGCCTTCGGCCAGAGCCAGGTCGATATCCTCACCCAGGAACACCTTGGTGACCATCTCGTAGATGATGCCGCGGCACTCTTCCCAAGCGGCGATCTTGGGCTGCCAGTAGCCGAATTCGAAGGCCTCACGGTTGGCGATGGCGGCCTTGTGGGGGTTGGCCTCCAGCCAAGCCACGTATTCCGGATGGTCCAAACCGGAGTACGTCACCGGGAGGTAACCGGTCTTGATGGCGAAGTAGACGGTGTTCTCGGTGTTGGTGAGCCACTTGACGAACTTGGCTGCAGCCTGCCGCTCCTCTTCGCTGGCGGAGGCGAACATGGCGATGTTGGTGCCCATGAAGGGGGCGCCGGGCCTTACGCCAGCGGGCAGGGGAGTGGTGCTGAACTCAAACTTGCCGCCCACCGAATTCTCCGCGTAGGTAATGCCCGCGGAAGAACCGATGTACATGGCGATCATGCGATCGCCAAAGGCCCCATCTTCATAGCCGTCGATCTGCAGAGCTGAGCCATCTTCCAGCATGGCGATCATCTGCTGCAGGGCCAGCTTGCCTTCGGGGCCGTCAAAGGTGACGTTGAGATCTTCATCGAAGAAGTCTCCGCCGTTGAGCCAGAGGAAGGCGTGGAAGAGCTCCAGGGTGGGCCGGATGCCGAAGCCCCGGGTCTCGCCGCCGGTCTTCTCGCTCACTTCCTTGGCGATCTGGAAGAACTCATCGAGGGTCTTGGGCGGCTCGGGGATGAGCTCTTTGTTGTAGTACATCACCCAGTTGCTCTTGTTGAAGGGGATGGTGTATAGCTTGCCGTCCCAGGTGTTCATGTGGCGGAACACTTCGATGTAGTCGTTGTACTCTTCCTCGGTGAGATCCATGTAGTCTTCTAGAGGAACGATGACTCCATAGCGGTAATAGGCGTCGGTCCAGTTCTCATAGACCTGGGCGATGGTGGGGGAAGTCCCCGCGGAGAAGGATGCCACCAGCTTGGTGTTCAGATCGCTGTAGCGTCCTTGGTAGATGGACTCCACGAAAATTTCGTCCTGCTCTTCATTGAACTTCTGCGTCAGGTAGTCCACAGCTTCACCCAGCTCCGCACCCATGGCATGCCAGAAGGTGATGTGCACCTTGGCCAGGGCCGGGCTGCTCAGGGCGAGGCAAAGCACGAGAGCCAACAACACCAACTTGGTCGAACGCATGTCAATCCACTCCTTCTATTTATTGATCTTTTCCACACCGCTGAAAGAAGCTAACCTCCCGCTTTTCACCTCCCTATCCCTTCAGCCCTGTACGGGCAATACCTTGGATAAACTGCTTCTGCAGCAGCAGGAACAGGATCAAAATCGGCGCCATGGCAAAGGTGGAGGCAGCCATGAGGTAGTTGTACTGGGCCCCCACGTCGCTGACGAAATAGGTGAGGCCCACGGGGATGGTGCGCATCCTGGGCGTGTTGGTCATGATCAAGACCCACAAGAAGGCGTTCCAGCTGCCGATGAACTTAAAGAGCATCACCGTGGCCAAAGCCGGCTTAGAAAGGGGCAGCATCACCGTGAGCAGATACCTGAACTTGCTGCAGCCGTCCAAAACCGCAGCTTCAAAGAGCTCATGGGGGATGCTCATGAAAAACTGCCGCAAAAGGAAGATGCTAAAAACGCTCACCGTCCAGGGGACGATCAGGGCGTAGTAGGTGTCGATCCAGCCGAAGTTGACCATGGTCATGTAGTTGGGGATGAGCATCACTTCCCCGGGGATCATCATGGTGCCCAAGAACAGCACAAAGAGCACGTTCTTCCCGAAGAAGTTCATCTTGGCAAAGGCGTACGCCGCCAAGGAGCTGAAGGTTACTTCAATCAACATGCACACGGTGGCGATGAAGAAGCTGTTTTTGAAGTACATGGCAAAGGGCGCCGCTTCCCAGGCGATTTTGTAGTTCTGCCACTGGGGGCTTTCCGGCAGCCACTTGATGTATTTAAGCGAAATCTCATGGGGTGCCTTGAGGGAGCTGGAGAGCATCCAGACAAAGGGTGTGATCATGATCAGGGCACCGCCGATGAGCACGGCGTACAGGAAAAAGCGCTTAATAAAGTGGCTTAAGCGGTAGCGCCACTGTTGATCTTCGGCTAACATTTCGTAGCGTGCCATAACTCTCCCTCCTTAGCCCTCGTAGTGCACCCGGCGCCTGGATGCGTACATCTGGATCAGGGTGAACACAAAGATGATGGCAAAGAGAATGTAAGCCGCCGCGGAGGCATAGCCCATGCGGTAGCGCTGGAAGGCGTTGCGGTAGACGTAGTACACGATGGTAAGCCCGCTGCTTAAGGGGCCCGGATTGCCTGTGTAAAGCACGTAAATCTCCGTGAAGAGCTTAAAGGCCCCGATAATGGCGATGATGGAGATGAAAAAGGTGGTGGGGGAGATGAGCGGCAACGTGATCCGCCAGAAGCTCTGCCAGGCGGTGGCCCCATCCACCTCGGCTGCTTCGTAGAGCTCCGTGGGGACATTCTGCAGGCCCGCGAGGAAAATCACCACGTAGTAGCCGATGCTCTTCCAGACGCTGATAATCACCACGTTGATGATGGTCCAGCGGGGTTCCATCAGCCAGTTGATGTTGGTGAACTCCCAGATCTGGGCCACGTTGCCCAAGGTGGCAAGCTCCACCAGCTTGTTCACAAACTGGGCCAATTCCGCCAGGGCCATGTTCAAAAGGCCGTAGTGCTGGTTGTAGATCCAGCGCCAGACCATGGAGATGGCCACGGAGGAGGTGACCCAGGGGAGGAAATAGGCTAGGCGCAAAAGACCGCGCCCTTTGATCTTGTTGTTCAAGAGCACGGCAATGATCAGGGATAAACAGATGGAGATGGGCACAAAACCAACCACATAGCGGAAGGTGTTGGAGATGGCCATTAGGAAGGTTTTGTCGCTGAGCAGCTTCTGGTAGTTCTCTAAACCCACGAAGTACTGCTCTTTGCGGAGCAGATGCCAATCATAAAAGCTGATGATGACGGATTTAACCACCGGGTAAAAACTGAACATGCCTAAGATGACGAAAGCGGGCAAGAGGTAGAGGTAGGCTTCCAAGGTTTCCTTCCAGTATTTCTTGCGCTTCATCTCCGCAGGTATCCTGAGCAATACGGGGGTCCTCCTTTCGCTCCGGCTGCCAGATGCAGGCAGGAATTCGCCGGGCCGCTTGCGAAATGGTTGGATTAGATCACTTCTCCTTACCCTCGGCAAAAACCTCTTGTCTGGGTACAAGTTGAACAAGAATTTTAGGAAGGAGCTTTGGACATGGAACGGAAAAGTTGGGGAACCGCCGCTGGACGGCAAGTTGAGCTGTTTACTCTGGAGTTAGGCCAGGGCCACCGGGCACTGATTACCAATTACGGTGCTGCTCTGGTCAGTTTGTACGCCCGGGACAGCCGGGGCGAGCTGGCCGATGTGGTCTTGGGCTACGACAGCCTGGAAGAATACCTCCAGGATACCAAGCACTTCGGAGTTGTGGTGGGGCGCCACGCCAACCGCATCGAGGGGGCCCAGTTCAGCCTGGGCGGGAAGGTGTACAAACTCGCGGCCAACGACGGCCGGAACCACATCCACGGCGGGCCAGGCGGCCTGGGTCGGCGGGTGTGGGATGCGGAGGTGATCGCAACCGCCACCGGCCCCGCCCTCAAGCTCAGCTACTTCAGTCCCGATGGGGAAGAGGGCTATCCCGGCAACCTCCAGGTGGAAGTGATCTACTCCGGAACCGGCACAGGGGGCCTGCGCCTGGATTACTCCGCCACCTCCGATCAGGACACCATCCTCAATCTCACCAACCACGCCTACTTCAACCTGGCGGGCCAGGGGCAGGGCCTAATCTTAGACCATGAGCTTCAGCTCTTCGCTGATTTCTTTACGCCAACCGATGCAGAATCCCTGCCCACAGGGGAGGTTCTCCAGGTTGCCGGAACTCCCTTAGATTTCCGGGAGCCCCATCCCATCGGCGCCCGGATCGCTGCCGACCACGAGCAGCTGCGCTGCGGTAACGGCTACGATCACAACTGGGTGGTCCGCCGCAGCGAGCCGGGGCTTGTGCCCGCGGCAAGGGTGAAAGAGCCCACCACAGGCCGGGTGATGGAAGTGCTCACCACCAAGCCCGGTATCCAGTTTTACACCGGCAATTACTTAGATGGCGTCCGGGGCAAGGGCGGGGTGAGCTACCCCAGGCGCAGCGGCTTCTGCTTGGAGACCCAGTTCTTCCCCAACAGCACGCGCCACCTCCATTTCCCCAGTCCCGTTCTGCGGGCCGGTGAGCGCTACGCCCACAGCACCATCTACCAGTTTTCCGCTGAATAAGGGGGCTTGCCAGTGAGAATCCAGTTTTTGGGTGCCGCCGGGTGTACCAGCGGCTCCTGCTACCTCCTGGCCTTTGGGGACAAGCAGGTCCTGGTGGACTGCGGCCTCTTCCAGGGGCCGGAGGAGCTGAAGCAGCGCAACTACGGGGACTTCCCCTTTGTGCCCGGGGAAATAGATGGGGTGATCCTCACCCACGCCCATATCGATCACAGCGGGCTTCTGCCCAAGCTCACCAGGCTGGGCTTCCGGGGGCCCATCTATGCCACCGGGGTCACCGCGGATCTCTGCGAGATCATGCTGGCGGACTCGGCCCACATTCAAGAGATGGAAGTGGAGCGGAAAAACAGGAAGCTGCGCCGGAGGGGCCAGCCCCTTTTGACTCCCATCTACACCGTGGCCGATGCCGAGAGGACCATGGAGCAGTTTGCCCGCATGGTCTACGACGAAGAGATCGAGGTCTTCCCCGACCTGCGGGTGCGCTTCCGGGATGCCGGGCATATCCTGGGCGCCGCCATTGTGGAACTTTGGATCACGGAAGGGGAGGAGACCACCAAGTTTGTGTTCTCCGGCGATCTGGGTAATTTGGATCAGCCCATCGTCCAGGATCCCACCTTCCTGACGGAGGCGGATGTGCTGGTGATCGAGTCCACCTACGGTACCCGGCTCCATGAAAACAGGGAGGAGCGCCTTAAGCGGCTGGCTGAGGTGGTGAACCGCACCATGGAGCGGGGGGGCAACCTGCTCATCCCCGCCTTTGCCCTGGGGCGCACCCAGGATATCCTCCACAGCCTGCGGGTGCTCCAGGATCAGGGGCAAACCCCGCCCCTGACCATCTATATCGACAGCCCCCTGGCTTCCAAAGCCACGGCGGTGTTCCGCCGCCACAGCCAGGTGTTTGACTACGAAACCCGGGAGATGATCCAGGAGCAGCGCTCCCCCTTCCAGGGGCCGGGCGTGCACTACACGGAAAGCGTGGAAGAGTCCAAGCGCCTCAACAGCATCAGCGGCGGAGTGGTGATCATCTCCGCGAGCGGCATGGCCGATGCGGGGCGGATCAAGCACCACCTCAAGCACAACCTCTGGCGGAGGGAAGCCGCGGTTTTGCTTGTGGGCTACCAGGCGGAAGGGACCCTGGGCCGGCGCCTCCAGGATGGCGCGCAGCGGGTGCGCATCCACGGGGAAGAGGTGCAGGTGGCCGCTGAGATCGAGACCATCAGCGGCTTTTCCGCCCACGCGGATCAGGCGGGGCTGCTGAGGTGGCTGCGGCGTTTCCGCCACATCGGGCAGGTCTTTGTCACCCACGGGGAAAAGGAGAGCAGTGAAGGATTTGCTGAGCTGATCCGGGGGGAGCTGGAGGTGCCTGTGCTCGTTCCCCAGCTGGATGAAAGCTTTGAACTGAAGGGCACCACAGCTTTGAGCACCTGGGACACCCACTACCGGGGCTTTTCCGTGGAGGATGATTTCTCCGGGGTGTGCCAGGTGACCAAGAAGGCCAAGGTGCAGTTCCGGGGGGCCTTCGGCTATGCCCACAGAAGGTTTAAAATCCCCAACAACCCCTACACCGCCTTCAACTTAGGCTCCGCCCGGCAGTTTTTCGCTCAGGTGGCCCTGGCCCGGTTGGGGCAGCTGGAAGGGGCGGAAGAGCCGGAGCGTAGGCTCGCGGCCATTACAGGCGAAAAGGCCTGGGAGGTAGTGGAGCGGGAGGTCCTCCTCCCGGGCAAGCTGGGGCGAACCTCCTACCTCTACCTGGATCAGCTCCCCGCCTGGGCGGCCACAGGTTACACCATCAGCCCTGCGGGGCGCCCTGTGGAAAACATCTACGCTTTGCCAGGGGATGAGCCCCAGCTTTTTGCCGGCGCGCCGGATCTGGTCCGCTTCTGGCAGCTTCTGGCCCAGGGCCAGCTGCTGCCCGCGGAAACGGTGGAAAGGCTTCTGGCACCTTACTGGGATGCGCGCCTTAGGGTGTATAAGATCGAAGGGCGGGCCCCGGGGGCCCATGTCCTCTTCGGGGGAACGCTGGAGGAGCCCATGGAGGTTGTGGTTTTGAGCAACGGCGAGCAGGGGGCCCTGCACGCCTTTGAGCAGCTGGCGGCCCTGGGCAAGGGAGGTGAACTCAGTGGCAGTGCATCTGGGCAATGACTGGGATGAGCTTTTGGCGGGGGAATTTAGCAAGGAATACTACCTGGCCCTGCGGCAGTTTTTGATCCAAGAGTACCGCTACCGCACGATCTACCCCGATATGTACAAGATCTTCGAAGCGCTGAAGCGCACTTCCTACGCCCAGACCAAGGTGGTGCTCTTGGGGCAGGATCCCTACCACGGGCCGGGGCAGGCCCACGGCCTGGCCTTTTCCGTGCCCAGAGGGGTGCCCCAACCTCCATCGCTGCAGAACATCTTCCGGGAGC
This sequence comes from Candidatus Darwinibacter acetoxidans, assembly GCF_041936445.1. NCBI lineage: Bacteria > Bacillati > Bacillota > Clostridia > Candidatus Darwinibacteriales > Candidatus Darwinibacteriaceae > Candidatus Darwinibacter > Candidatus Darwinibacter acetoxidans. The sequence continues at coordinate 67,195 of NZ_JBHGXH010000154.1, forward strand.
TGGTCCGGGATCTGGGCATCCCCGTCCCGGCCCACGGCTGTCTGGAAGCCTGGGCGGATCAGGGGGTGCTGCTTTTGAACACAACGCTGACCGTGCGGCGGGGCCAGGCCGGGTCCCATCAGGGCAAGGGCTGGGAAAGGTTCACGGACAGGGTCTTGGAGCTGCTCAACGACAAAGAGACACCGGTGGTCTTTCTCCTCTGGGGCCGGCCCGCCCAGAGCAAGCAGCGGCTGATCACCAAGCCCCACCACCTGGTGCTCACCGCTCCCCATCCCAGTCCCCTCTCGGCCAGCCGGGGCTTTTTCGGCTGCGGCCACTTTTCCAAAGCCAATGCCTTCTTAACGGAAACGGGGCAGGAGCCCATTGACTGGCGCATTGCCTAGTCCTGGGCTGCCCCATCGCTTTCCAGGGCAGCCGCGGTGAGCTGGGCGTCCAGGGATTTGCTCGCGGCCGCGCCCAAGGCCCGCAGGTTTTCCGCCCTGGAGATGAGGTTGCCCCGGCCGGTTTTCAGCTGGTTGACGGCTTGGTTGTAGGAGTTTTGGCAGCGTTCCAGCTGGCGGCCGAGCTCTTCTAAGGTGCCCACAAAGCCCACGAATTTGTCGTAGAGCGCCCCGCCCTGGCGGGCGATCTCCAGGGCGTTGGCGGTCTGCTGGGCCTGCTGCCAGATGTTGGCGATAATCCAGAGGGTGGCCATGAGGGTGGTGGGGGTGGTGAGCACCACCTTCCGCTCCCAGGCATACTGGAAGAGGGCCGGGTCAGCCTGGAGGGCCAAGGCGTAGGCCGGCTCCAGGGGCATAAACATGAGCACAAAATCGGGGCAGTTGAGTCCGCTGCCCTGGTAGTGGCGCTCCCGCAGCCCGTCGATGTGGTTTTTCAAGGAGCGGACCAGGTCCTTTTCTAGGCGCTTTTGCTCTTCGGGATCGCTGCTGGCCGCATGGCGCTCGTAGGCGGTTAAAGAGACCTTGGAGTCGATGATCAGGTGGCGATTTTCCGGCAGGATCACCACCACGTCGGGGCGGATTTTGCTCCCCTGTTCACTGCGGAGATCTAAGCCTACGCCCTGCAGCACGTATTCATGGCCTTCCCGCAGGCCCGAAGCTTCCAGGATGCGGCTGAGGATCATCTCGCCCCAGTCCCCCTGAGTTTTCACTTCGCCCTTGAGGGCTTTGGCCAGGCGCTCCGCCTCTTCGGACATGGCCAGGCCCACCCGCTCCAGGGTACCGATTTTGATCATGCTCTCCCGGTGGGTCTGCTCCACCCGCTCTTGAAATTCCAGCAGGCGCTGGCGGAGGGGCTCCAAGAGGCTCTGCAGCTGCTGGGAAGTCTGGGTGGACAAGCTGGAGGCTTTGGCCTCCAGGATTTCCTGGGCCAGGTTCTGAAACACGGTGCGAAACTCCTGCTGGATGGCTTTTAAGTACTCCTCTTCCCGGGCCCGCTGCTCCCTCACCGCGCTGAGCTGGGCCTCCAGTCTGGCCTTGCCCTGGCTGAGCAGGGCATAGGCGATGAGGAATCCCAAAACCAGGCCGACGGCTGCACCTAGGAATAGGTAACTTATCATCTGCATCTCCCCTTTTCTAGAACTACAGTTCGAGGCCGCATTTGCTTTTCCTGTTTACCCCCGAAGGCAGGGAAACGGGGGGAGACTGCGAATTAGTACTCGAGGGGTGATCGTGTGCAAAGGAGAATGATGGGGCAAACCAAGGAAGAAGTGAGCTTGCTGGGCTTCGGCTGCATGCGCCTGCCCACGCTGCCCACGGGGGAAATCGATGAGGCTGAGGCCATTGCCATGATCCGCTATGCCATCGATCATGGTGTCAACTACCTGGATACCGCCTACAGCTACCACGACGGGCAGAGCGAAGTGCTGGTGGGCAAGGCCGTCCAGGACGGCTACCGGGAGAAGGTGAACATCGCCACCAAGCTCCCCATGTGGCTGGTGAAGTCCCCCCAGGACTGCGCCCGCTACTTCAACGAGCAGCTGGAGCGCCTGGGGGTGGAGTGCATCGACTTCTACCTGCTCCACGCTTTGAACCGCAGGTCATGGCAGCAGGCCTTGGAACATGAGGCGCTGGAATTTTTGGAACAGATGCAGATGGAAGGGCGCATCCGCTACGCGGGCTTTTCCTTCCACGATGATCTGCCGGTCTTCCGGGAGATCGTGGACGCCTACCCTTGGGATTTCTGCCAGATCCAGTTCAACTACATGGACGAATGCCACCAGGCCGGCTTGGCGGGGCTGAAGTACGCCGCCAGCAAGGGGCTGGGTGTGGTGATCATGGAGCCCCTGCGGGGAGGGCGGTTGGTGCGGAACCTGCCGCCGGAGGTGGAGGAGCTCTTCCGCACGGCGCCCATCAAGCGCAGTCCTGCGGAATGGGCCCTGCGCTGGGTGGCGGATCATCCGGAGGTTTCGGTGATCTTAAGCGGGATGCATCAAATGTCCGATGTGGAGGAAAACGTGCGGGTGCTCTCGGAAGCCAAGCCCCATTCTTTGAGCAAAAAAGAACTGGGCATTATCGCCCAGGCCCGTGAGCTTTATACCCAGCGCATCCAGATTCCCTGCACAGACTGCCGCTACTGCCTGCCCTGTCCCCAAGGTGTGGAGATCCCCAGGCTGTTCCGCCTCTACAACGAAGCCAGCATGTACAACAGTTTTGCCAGCGATCGCCCGCAGTACGAGTATTTAGCCAAGAACGGCAAAGATGCCAGCCAGTGCATTGCCTGCGGCAGCTGTGAGGCCGCCTGTCCGCAGAATCTGGAGATTATCGAGCTTTTAAAGGTGGTTGACCGTGCCTTTACCGCTAAGGTCTAAACGTACGCCCGCTTTACTTAAGGCCTGAAACACAGCGGAGGTGATGGCGCCATCCGCCAGGTGGTGCAGCGCGGTGCCGAGGCCGATCACCAAAAGGGCCTGCTGGAAGCTGAAGCCAAAGGGGAGCACCACCAGGGTCTCACCTAGGGCGTGGATGGGTAAGGTCAAAAGCAGCGCCTTCCAGAGGGTCTGATCCCTGGCGTAGAGCCAGGCCCCCGCGACGCCAAAGAGGATGTGCACCGCCGCCCTGAGGGCCACCACCGGCCCTAGGGTGAGGAGAAAGCCCAGGCTGGAGCCTGCCCCCACCAGGGCCGCGGTCCAGGGACTGATGGTCATGGCCAGCATGGTGGGAAGATGACTAGCTAAGGTGGCGGAAAAGGGCGGGATGGTCACCTGGAGCCAGCCCTGGAAAGCCAGGGGAATGAGGAGGGCTAAGCCCGTGAGCAAAGCCCCGTAGAGCAGTTCTTTAGTGGTCAAGCGCATGGGCAGTTCCTCGCAATCTATACAGGTGTATATACACCTGTATAGTATACTACTAAGCAGCTTTTGGCAAGATCTGTGGGGGAATGGGAGTGAAGCAGGAAGAGCGCCGGGAAAGAATACTAGCCCTCCTGGAGGAGGCGGAGGAGCCCATCACCGGCTCCACCTTGAGCAGCCTCTTCGGGGTGACCAGACAGGTGATCGTGGGCGATGTTGCGGTGCTTAGAGCCCAGGGCGCGGGGATTATCGCCACCCCCCAGGGTTATCTTTTGCCCAAGGCCGCGGCCCGGGCGGCCCACCGCAGCCGGGTGGCGGTGCGCCACGGGGCGGAAAACGCAGAGCTGGCCCGGGAGCTGAACTTGATCGTGGATCTGGGGGGCACGGTGGTGGATGTCTCGGTGGAGCATCCCCTCTACGGCGAGCTCACCGCCAATCTGCAGCTCAGCTCTAGGCAGGATGTGCAGCGCTTTATCGAAAAAATGCAGGAGCTCCAAGGTGAGCCCCTGCTGGTGCTTACGGGGGGCTATCATCTGCATACAATCGATGCCCCCAACCAGGAAGTGATGGAAGAAATCCGGGCCGCATTGCGCCGGGCAGGGTATCTGGTGGAATAGCGGTGCAGGCAAGAAAGTATAGGTGATCTCTGTGATTATTGTGGGCATAGCCGGGGGGACCGGCTCAGGCAAGACCACCTTTGCCCAAGCCCTGCAGGCGGCCATGGGCGAAGAGTGCGTGATTATTTCCCAGGACTCATACTACGTGGCCAACTGGGACTTACCCTTTGAGGAGCGTTTGAAGATCAACTACGATCACCCCGACGCCCTGGAGGATGAGCTCCTCATCGAGCATTTGAAGCGGCTCAAGCGGGGCGAGACCATCCAGGTGCCGGTGTATGATTTTGCCCAGTATGTGCGGACGGACCGCACCATCACCGTGCAGCCCCGCCGCATCGTGATTGTGGAGGGCATTTTGGTTTTGGCCGATCCCGAGCTGCGCAGCCTGTTTGATCTCAAGGTGTTCGTGGATACCGATCCCGATGTGCGCATCCTGCGCCGGCTGGTCCGGGATGTGCAGGAGCGGGGGCGCAGTTTGGACTCCGTGCACAAGCAGTATCTTTCCACGGTGAAGCCCATGCACGAAGCTTTTGTGGAACCCTCGAAAAAGTACGCGGATCTGATCGTGCCCGAAGGGGGCTTCAACCAGGTGGCCCTGGAGACGGTGGCCGCCCTCTTGCGCCAGTATTTGGAAAGCGGCATCAGTCCCCGGGCGGCGCGGCGGACCGAGGGAGGATGAGCAGATGGTAGCGAAGCAGCTGGAATTCGCGGAGGATGTGCTGGAGCTTTTGGCCCTGGATGGCGATGTGCTGCCGGTGGTTTTGCTCAACGGCCCCGTGGTCACCAGCACCGGGCTTTACCGGGTACGGGAGGTGGATGTGGAGGAGGCCAGGCGGCTGGTGCGCCTCTACGGCTGGGTGTCCGCGGTGGGCCATGCCGCCACAGCCGCGGTGTTCTCCAGGATTTTAGCTGTGGATGTGCCCATGAACCGGGTGGAATACACGCAGCAGGCGGGCCAGCTGGCCATCGCTTTGAAGCTGCACCAGCGGGCCCCGGAGGGCCAGGTGCTCAGTGTGGAAGAAATGCTGAAGATCGGCTTTAGCCTGCTGCTGCTGGAGCGGTTGGAGTAGAGGAGCGTTTGCATGGCCAAGGAGAAACTAATCACGTTAGTTTTAGTGGGCGGCGTTGCCGCCATTTCCACATCTGCTGTGCTGATCCGCTTGGCGGAGGCACCTCCCTTTGTCATCGCCTTTTACCGCATGCTTTTTGCGGCTTTGTTTTTTCTGCCCCTGGCCCTAAGGGAGGGGCGGGGCTTAAGGCTAGAAAAACAGCAGCTCAGACTGGCCCTGGGGGCTGGGGTGATGCTGGCTATGCACTTCGCCCTGTGGATGACCTCCCTGGAGCATACCAGCGTGGCCAGCTCGGTAGTGCTGGTGACCACCCAGCCCCTCTGGGTGTTTTTGCTTTCTGTGCTCTTTCTGGCGGAAAAGCCCACGCCCCGGATGTGGCTGGGCTTGGTGGTGGCCCTGGCGGGAAGCGTCCTGGTCACCTTCACGGAAGGTGCAGGGGGCGAGTCCCGGCTTTACGGGAACCTCTTAGCCTTAGGCGGCGCGGTGGCCATGGCCTGCTATTTCCTCTTAGGCCGCAGGCTGCGCCCGCAGCTGCCCCTGGCCCTTTATTCCCTCTTGGTCTACGGCGGCGCGGCCCTGGTTTTGGGTTTTCTGATCCTGCTGCGGGGCCTGCCCCTGAGGGGCTTTAACAGCTTCACCTGGCTCATGTTTGTGGCCCTGGCTTTGGTGCCCACGGTTTTGGGGCACAACAGCTTGAACTGGGCTTTGAAGTACCTTCCTGCTACCATGGTCTCCGTCACCATCCTGGGGGAGCCCTTGGGGGCCAGCAT